>JAJZSX010000167.1 GCA_021849435.1 Actinomycetes bacterium
CTCGCCTCCTCGATCGACAACCCCTCGGTGCTCGCCGACGGGTCCCTCGTGTCCAATGGCAACTTCCACGGCGCGCCCATCGCCTACGTGCTCGACTTCCTCGCCATCGTGGCCGCCGACGTCGCCTCGATCGCCGAACGGCGCACCGACCGGCTCCTCGACGTCGACCGCAGCTGGGGCCTGCCGCCGTTCCTCGCCGACCAGGCCGGCGTGGACTCGGGACTCATGATCGCCCAGTACTCCCAGGCCGCCCTCGTCAGTGAGCTGAAGCGACTCGCGTCGCCGGCGAGCGTGGACTCGATCCCGTCCTCGGGGATGCAGGAGGACCACGTCTCGATGGGCTGGCACGCCGCGCGAAAGCTCCGTCGCGCGGTCGAGGCACTGCGCAACGTGCTCGCGATCGAGCTGCTCGCATCCGCGCGCGCACTGGCGCTGCGCGCCCCGCTCGAGCCCTCCCCGGTCACCGCCGCCGTGCGCGACCGGGTCAACGAGGCCTCGGGTGGTCCGGGCCACGACCGCTGGCTCGCGCCCTCGATCGCGGCGGTGGGCGAGCTGGTGCGCGACGACTCGTTGCTCGACATCGTCCGTCAGTACCTCGGAAACGCCTGAGGCGCCCCTGGGGACTCGCGTCGACGGGCGTGGACGGCCGGTGGTCGACGGTCTAGAGTCGTGCCCATGAGGGGCGTGACGGCCGGACTCGACGGGGCGGGATCGGACGGCGAGGCGAGGGACGACGGTCCGCTCGCGCGCGGGCTGCGGGTCTTTCGCGCCATCGCCGAACGCGGCTCGGCAAACGTCGCGTCGATCGCGGCCGAGCTCGACATCCCGGTGAGCACCGTCTATCGCCTCGTTCGCACGCTGCGCGACGTCGGACTGGTGAGCGCACACGACAACGAGTACCGGGTGAGCCGCACGTTCGCCAACATCACCACGGTGCGCCTGCACCACGACCTGCTGAGCACCGCCGCGCGCCCCGCGCTCGAGCGACTGGCCGAGGAGACCGGCGCGACGTCGGATCTGCTGGTGCGCTCGGGGCTCAGCGCCTACTGCGTCCACGAGGTCGAGGCTGGACGCGGCGAGGGGCCGCGCCTGCCGATCGGCCAGCCGATGACGCTCCACGCCGGGGCTGAGCACCGCGTCCTGCTCGCCTTCGCCCCGCCGCCGTTGATCGACGCCGTCATCGGCAGCGGCCTGACGACCTACACGGTCACCACGCCCAACGCGCCGACGTTGCGCACGAGCCTCGCCGCGATCCGCCAACGTCGACTCGCGGTGTCACACGGTGAGTACCTGCCCGGGGTCGTCGCGGTCGGTGTGCCGGTCTTCGTGCACCACAGCGTCGTCTGCTCGGTCGGGGTGGCCGGCCCCGACGAACGCTGCACCGAGGAATGGGTGCGACGTTCGACGAGCGCTCTGGCCACCGCCTCGTTGACCCTGAGCGACCTGCTCGCCTCGGCCTGAGCCCGGGCCCAGGGCCCGCGCCGATTCTCACGTGCTGAGAATCGGCCTCGCGGTACGTCGCGACCCTCGGTATCTTGACCCACGTCGCCAGTGACGGCCGACGACGTGGGGGGGTGTGATGCCGTTTGAACTGACCGAGACCCAGCGGGCGATCCGCGACGTCGTGCGCGACTTCGCGTGTCGTGAGGTGGCGCCGGGCGCGCGCGGGCGCGACGAGAGCGGCGCGTTCCCCCACGACCTCGTCGCGCGACTCGGCGCACTGGACGCGATGGGGATCACCGTGCCCGTCGAGGACGGCGGGCTCGGCCTGGACACGGTGACCCAGCTGCTCGCCATCGAGGAGATCGCCGCGGCCGACGCTGCCCTCGCCTCGATCTACACTGCGCACCTGCTCGCCCTCGAGGTCGTGACCCACGGCGCCACGGCCGCGCAACGTCGTCGATACCTGCCCGGGTTGGCGGGCGGTTCGCTGCTGGCGGCCTTCGCGCTCACCGAGCCCGGCGCGGGGTCCGACATCGCCTCGATGACCACCACCGCGCGCCGCGACGGTGACGGGTGGCTTCTCGCCGGCGAGAAGACCTACATCAGCAACGCCGCCGAGGCCGACCTGCTCGTCGTGTTCGCCACGTCCGATCCAACGGCGGGCGTTCGAGGGATCAGCGCGTTCCTCGTCCACCGGGACAGTCCCGGTCTCTCGTTCTCCACGCCCCAGGACAAGTGCGGCATCCGCTCGGCGGGGACCTACAGCGTCTACCTCGACGACGTTCGCGTGGACGAGGCCGACGTGGTCGGCGAGCTCGGCCGTGGCGCCAAGCTCGCGATGACGGCCCTCAACGGGGCCCGCATCGACGTCGCCGCGATGGCCAACGGCATCGCCGCGCGGGCGCTGCAGCTCGCGACCGCCTACGCGACGAGCCGTCACCAGTTCGGCGAGGCGCTGCGCGACTTCCAGGCCGTCCAGCTGATGCTCGGCGAGATGGACGCGCGCCTCGAGGTCGCCCGCGTCGCCGCGTCGTGGGCCGCCACCATGAAAGACGCCGGCGGCGACCTGCGCCGGGCCGGTTCGATCGCCAAGTGGACCGCGAGCGAGCACTGCTCGGCGATCGTGGACATGGCCGTGCAGGTCCACGGCGGGGCCGGCTACATGCGCGAGTCCGAGATCGAGCGGCTCTATCGCGATTCGCGGATCCTGCGAATCTTCGAGGGGACCTCCCAGATCCAGCTGCTCACGATCGCCGGGGCGCTCATCGGGCGCTTCGACTCGACCGCCGAGGCCGTGGCGTGAGCGAGCGGCCCGTCGCCACGGGGCCGCTCGCCGGAGTGCGCGTGCTCGACCTCACCCGCGTGCTCGCTGGGCCCTATTGCACGGCCCTGCTCGCCGACCTCGGCGCCGAGGTGATCAAGGTCGAGGCGCCCGTTACCGGTGACGACGCGCGCTCCCTCGGACCGTTTCGCGACGGTGAGAGCGTCTACTTCTCGATCCTGAATCGCTCCAAGCGCAGCGTGACGCTCGACCTCAAGCGGGCCGAGGCCCGCGAGTTGCTGCTCGAGCTCGCCGAGCACGCCGACGTGTTCATCGAGAACTTCCGCCCGGGCGTCGCCGAGCGCCTCGGGATCGGTCACGAGACCGTGATGGCGCGCAACCCCCGACTGGTCTACGCGAGCATCTCGGGCTTCGGCCAGAGCGGACCGCTCGCCCAATTGCCGGCCTACGACCTCGTGATCCAGGCCGCGTCGGGACTCATGAGCCTGACCGGGGAACCCGACGGCGAGCCCATGAAGGTCGGCGAGTCCATCGGCGACCTCGTCGCCGGGCTCTACGGCGCGTTCGCGGTCGCAACGGCGTTGCGCGGCGTCGAGCGCACCGGGCGCGGCGACTACCTGGACGTGGCGATGCTCGACTGCCTGATGTCCCTCGAGGTGACCGCCCAGAGCCAGCTCGCCGCGTCGGGGGTCGCACCCGGCCGTGTCGGCAACCGTCACCCGCTGACCACGCCCTTTGGCACGTACCGGGCCCGCGACGGTCACGTGGTGATCGCCGCGGCCAACGACGAACTCTTCGCGCGCGTGGCGACGTTGGTCCAAGACGCCGACCTGCTCGGCGACGTCCGCTTCGCCGACGACGAGTCGCGCACCGCCCACGAGGCCGTGCTACGTGAACGGATCGAGGCGTGGACCTCGCGTCGCAGCGTCGACGAGGTCGTTGCGCGCGCTCGTGAGCTGCGCGTACCGTGCTCGGCGATCCTCGATCTGGGCCAGGCGATGGGCGCCGAGCAGCTCGCCGCGCGCGGCGCGGTGTCCACGGTGCACCACCCGATCCTCGGCGCGGTGTCCTACGTCGGCCAGCCCGTTCACTTCTCGTCCTTCTCGCCCGGTGACCCGTCGCCGAGCCCGCAGCTCGGGGGTGACACCGAGGACGTGCTCGCCACGGTGCTCGGTCGAACCGTCGACGAGATCGCCGAGCTGCACCGGGTCGGTGCGCTCAGCCACGAGGTCTTCGCGAGTGGTCGCGAGAGAGGAAAGTAGGGGGAATGGCAACCAACAGCAAGGAACCGGCGGCCCGGCGCGGCGCGCTCGACGTCGAGCAGCACGGCATCGACTACATCCCACCGGAGCACCGCTTCGGCAAGCCCTATCGGCTGTTGACGCTCTGGTTCGCGGGCAACGTGCAGATCACGACCCTCGCCACCGGGGCGCTCGCGGTCGTGCTCGGGCTCAACCTCACCTGGGCGATCGTGTCGATCCTCATCGGCAACCTCATCGGGGGGCTCTACATGGCGACCCACTCGGCCCAGGGGCCGCGTCTGGGCGTGCCCCAGATGATCCAGAGCCGGGCCCAGTTCGGCATGTGGGGCACGTCGCTGCCGCTGCTCATCGTGATCATCATGTACCTCGGGTTCTTCATCTTGAGCAGTTACCTCGGCGGCCAGGCGCTGTCGAGCCTGCTGCACGTGACGACCAACGAGGGCATCGTCATCGCGAACGTCGTGGTGCTCGTGGGCACGTGGTTCGGTCACAACTGGATCCACGCCTACAACCGGGTGATGGCCGTGCTGTCGCTCGGCATCTTCCTCGCGATGATCATCCATCTGCTCGACCACATGCCCGCGCACCTGCCCAAGGGCTCGGTGAGCTACGGCACCGTGTTGCTCGTGATCTCCATCGTCGTCTCCTGGCAGCTCACCTGGGCGCCCTACGTGTCGGACTACTCGCGCTACCTTCCCGAGGACACGGCGCCGATGAAGACGTTCTGGTACACCTACATCGGTTCGGCGGTCGGCGCGTCCTTCGTGATGATCGCGGGCGCCCTGGCCTCGCTGACGGCCTTTAACGCGATGTCCGCGGACGCCCCCCTCTACCTGGCCGGACTCTTCCCGTCGGTGAAGTGGCTGTTCCTGCTCATCATCGCCGGTGGGGTGGTGTCGATCAACATGGAGAACCTCTACGGTGCGTTCCTCACGCTCTTCACGAGCATCTCGCCGTCGGGCGAGAGCTCCCAGGGCGCCAGGGGCCGCATCATCTCCACGACGGTCATGGCGCTGGTCGGGACCATCGTCGCGGTCAACATGAGCGCGAACTTCTCGGTCAACCTGACGAACTTCATCGTCTTCCTGCTCTACCTACTCATCCCGTGGACGGCGATCAACCTCACCGACTTCTACCTGATCCACCACGGCCGCTACGACGTGAACCAGTTCTTCCGCGTCGACGGCCGCTGGGGTCGGGTCAACTGGACCTCGGTGGGGATCTTCGTGGCGACCTTGCTCGTCGAGCTGCCCTTCGTGGACAGTTCGCTCTTCGAGGGCTGGATCGCCAAGCGGATGGGCGGCGCCGACATCGCCTGGATCGTCGGCTTCGTGTTCGCCGTGGTGACGTACTACTTCAGCGCACGTTACGGCAAGAAGGGCCGCCTCGCCGCTGAGGAGATCGCGACCTTGCCCGCGACCGCCTGAACCGAACGGGGCTGGCGGTTACCCGCCAGCCCCGAAGGCGGCGACGCGCGTGTGCCTGGCCGTCGGATCGGTGGCTCGAGCACCGTGCTAGAGATTGACCAAGAGGAGGCAACACAATGGATGGAGCACGACCGGTGCGCGCGACGAGGGGCTCGACGCTCACGACGCTCGGCTGGCAGCAAGAGGGCGCGTTGCGCATGCTGCAGAACAACCTCGACCCCGAGGTGGCCGAACGGCCCGATGACCTCGTCGTCTACGGCGGCACGGGACGCGCCGCGCGCGACTGGCGCAGTTTCGACGCGTTGGTGCGCACACTAACCACCCTGAAGGGCGACGAGACGATGCTCGTCCAGTCGGGTCGGCCCGTCGGGGTCTTCCAGACTCACGAGTGGGCGCCGCGGGTCTTGATCGCCAACTCGAACCTCGTGGGCGACTGGGCGACC
>JAJZSX010000168.1 GCA_021849435.1 Actinomycetes bacterium
ATGGCCCTTCTCTTTCTGAGTTGGCTGATCGAGTCGTATGACGTCGGGCTCACGGGATCGGTGCTCCCATCACTCACCAACCAGTTCGCGCTGTCCACGGCGATGAAGTCCTTCGTCGCCATCTCGGCCAACATCGGCATCGTGATCGGCATCGTACCCGCGGGACGAATCGCCGATCGTTTCGGTCGGCGCCGCACGCTCATCATCGGGACCATCGCCTACGCCGTTTTGACGTTCGCCACGGGCCTCGCCCCGAACATCACGAGCCTCATCGTCCTACGGATCGTCGACGGCATGGCCATGGGTGCCGTCTTCCCGCTGCCCTACGTCATCGCGAGCGAGTTCTGTCCACCCCAGCGGCGAGGACGCTACATCGCGTGGTCCGACGCCTTCCTCTCGGCCGGATACTTCCTCTCCCCCCTGCTCGCACTCCTCCTGATCCCGAACGTCCAGGACACGACCGGCTGGCGCATCATGTTCATGATCGGCGGGCTGCCCATCTTCTTCGCGGTGCTCGCCTGGCGCTACCTACCCGAATCGCCCCGGTGGTACGAGTCAACGGGGCAGTGGGACAAGGCTGAACAGGTGCTCGCCCGACTAGAGACGCGGGCGGTTCACGCGACGGGGACTCCCCTCATGCCGGTCGCACCGCCCGCCCCCGAAACCGAGACACCGCCCGTCGTCACCGCCCACCCGCTTCGCGCCATCTTCGTGCGACCCCTGCGCCGTCGCTCCATGACCCTGTGGGCCACCTTCGGCGGGACGTTCTTCATCTTCTACTCGATCCAGATCTTCATGCCAACGGCCGTCACGACCATGGGCTACAACCTCACCTCGGCCTTCGCCTTCACGGCGGTCATCGTTGGCGTCTCCATCCCCGGCAAGTTGCTCGAATCTTGGGTGATCGAACGCTGGGGCCGAAAGCCGGTCATCATTAGCTTCACCGTTATCGCGGCGGCGGCTTCGTTCGCGTTCGGTTTTGTCCGTGGCGCGGTGCCGGTCCTCCTCGTGGGCTGTCTCATGTCGTTCTTCGGCATCGCGGTCGACCCGGCCGTGAAGGTCTACACCTCGGAGAGCTACCCCACCGAGATTCGCGCGTGGGGCGTCGCCACGACCGAAGGGTTCGGCCGACTGATCTCGGGCGTCATCGGTCCCTCGATGATCCCGACCTTGTTCTCGCACTTCGGCGTTGCCGGGGTGTACTCGCTCGTCGGCACCATCGCGCTCATCGCGGTGATCGTGGTCGCGCTCTACGGACGAGAAACCAAGGGACTCTCCCTCGAACAGAGTGCGACGACCCGCTAGGCCGCACAGACAATCGATCAGCGGGATTCCAGCGCCGACTGATTCGAAGTGAAAACAGTTCACGGTTCACGCCGGCCCCTCATCGAACGTCCAACCTTGGACGCCAAAGGGAACGAGTACCTTGGACGTCGTGCGAGGACTCGGGACCATCATCGACGTCGTCGCGATCATCGTCGGCGCGTTACTCGGCGTGCTCGTGGGGAATCGACTACCCGCTCGAACGCGTCACACCGTCACTGACGCGCTCGGGCTCGTCATCCTCGTCATCGGGGCGCTCAACGTCGCCGCCATATCCGATCACTCTTTCCGTCACGCTGTCGGTAGCAGCTGGACGTTGCTCGTCGTGCTCGGGGCGTTGGTCATCGGGGGCATCGGGGGGTCGCTGCTGCGTATCGAGGAGCGGGTAACGACCTTCGGCGGATGGATCCAAGAGCGGATGACGCGCGGCCGAGTCAGTGACTCGCGAGAACGATTCATCGAGGGTTTCGTCTCGGCGTCGCTCCTCTTCTGCATCGGACCACTCGCCATTCTCGGTGCACTCAGCGATGGCCTCGGCCACGGCATTAGCCAACTCGTCCTCAAGTCCGCGCTCGACCTCTTCGCAGCGATCGCGTTCGCCGCCACCCTCGGCTGGGGCGTCGCCGTCTCCGCGCTGCCGGTGGGCGTTTTCCAGGGGGTCATCACGGTGCTGGGTGTTCTCGCTGGTTCGTTTCTACCGGCGTCGATGATTGCCGCGATCACCGCGACCGGAGGCATTCTGCTCTTGGGGATCGGACTTCGCTTGTTGCAGATCAAATCGGTGCCCGTGGCCGACCTCTTGCCCTCGCTCGTCGTCGCGCCACTTCTCGTCGGTGCGATCAGCGTGCTGCACGGTTAAGAAGGGCACGAGAGACACACGGCTCGGCCATAGCCCGCCGAAACACCGATCGATCAAGGTGCGTGCGCGACCCTTGGTTGAACACCAACACGAGAGAGACGTCGTCAATCACTCCACACGTACGATGACGATTTGCCCGATACCGACGCGCGCGTCAATCGAGAGGTGTGGCGCCAGTGGTCGAGATCCGTCCACGACGCCGGTCGACGGGTCCGACGCGAACGTCGCCACCGAGTTCGCACCCTGAAAGAAGTCGACGGGGCCGATGCCTACGTGGGTCGTTACCGAGACGACGGCATTCGCCGGAACGTCGACTCGAAGGATCCCGACGGCGGTCGACGCTTCGACGGTGAACCCCGACGAGGGGAACGTCACAGCCGCCAAGTCAAGAGTCGCGGAACCGAACTCGGTGCTGTAGCGGTGCTGCACGTCACGCAACGCGGTGGGTTGCCAGGTGTGGGCGCCATTACCGCCCATGAGCGAGACCCCCGTCGAATCGAGAAAGCCGACAAGCGCGCCGATGAGAAGAATGAGTCCACTGAGCGCGACGAAGAACATCACCGCGAAGAATCGACGCACCGTGAGCCGGCGTGCTGACGTCCGCATCGCCACGACCGCGAGGGCAATCAGAAACACCAGCCAGAGCAGCGCGAGGCTCGGTGCACCGTTTCTGATCGGGCCTCCTCGGGTGAGCAGCACGAGCAGGACCGCGAGCACGAGCACCCCGGCGAGCACGGCCACGGTCAAGCGATGCGAGGTCGATACGGGTTGACGACCTCGCGCGTTCACGAGCTCGCCCTCGGCACGGGGAACGAAGACCCACATCGCCAGATAGATCGCGATGCCCAGCCCCCAGAACAACGCGAGGACAACGAAGATGACGCGAAAGATGTTCGCGTCGATGTCGAAACGGTTCCCGAGCCCTCGTGCGACGCCGGCGATCACCTTGCCGTTGAGGCTACGTCGCAGCTGGCGTGGCGGCTCGCCGGCCACGGTGGTGGCGGGCTCGGGACTCGGTGTCGGATTGGGTTCGTCGGTCATGAACTCACGGTACGTTGTGGCCGGCTCGGGGGTCATCAGGGAGAACCCGGAGATCGTCACGTCGCGTCAGGGTTCTCCCGTAGCGCAGGGCTGTCAACGTGGTGTAAGGCTGGTAGTCGCGATCGACGAGGAAGCACGATGACCACCACGAACCATCTCCAGCATCCCCGACTCGGGGTCCCACAACATCCACTGTGTCGCAACGTCACCGACGCCGTGCTGGGCGGGGTAAGTGCCGGTATCGCCTGTCGACTCGGCGTTCGCACCAGAAACGTTCGTCTCGCCACGGCACTGTTAAGTCTCATCTTCGGTATCGGTCTCGTCGTCTATACGGTGCTCTGGCTCGCGCTTCGTCGAGACGGTGAAGACGTGGCAATCGCGAAGCGCCTCGAAGGGCAGCGGCGCACCGCGAGTATCGTATTCTGGCTCCTGGCCGGAGCCCTCGTGGTCCTGCTCGTGATCTCTCGGCTCAACCTCGCCTTCCTCAGTCCTTACGCGTGGTCGGTGCTGCTCAGCGTTGTGCTCACCGTGGCGGTCTGGCGCGGCTCGTCGGCATCAGAGCGCACGCACCTCGAGGGCATCGCCCAAGCGCTACCAGTGCTCGGCGTCGCGTCTGGGCGGGGGTGGCGTGCGATCGTGTGGCGGGTCATCCCCGCGACGGTCCTCATCGTGGTGGGTCTGCAGATCCTGCGCCAAGTCGGGGGCGTGTGGGGCGCCGCGGTGCCCGCCCTGATCGGCGGTGTCGTGCTCATCATCGGAATCCTGATCATGCTCGCCCCCTGGTGGCTGCAGAATGTGCGGGACCTCTCGAGCGAGCGCCGCGTGCGCGTCCGAGCCGAGGAGCGCACTGCGCTCGTCACCCACGTCCACGACTCGGTACTCCAGACGCTCACCTTGATTGAGCGATCCGCTGGGGACCCCGCCACGGTCCGTCGCCTCGCTCGCGCCCAAGAGCGCGAACTGCGCTCCTGGCTCTTCGCGCCGGAACTCATCGGCGTGGCCGCGCGAGATGGTGAGACCTTCGCCAACCAGTTGCGCGCGATACAACATGACATTGAGCAGGACTACGGCGTGCGCGTCGACCTGGTTGTCGTAGGTGACGCCCCCCTCGACGAGCGAATCGGTGGACTAGTGGCAGCGGCCCGTGAGGCGGCGGTCAACGCGGCGAAGTGGTCGGGTGCGGAAGCCTTCAGTCTCTACGGCGAGGTGGAGCCTGACACGGTCTCGATTTACGTGCGCGACAACGGTGTCGGTTTCGACCCCGCTGCCGTCGACGACGACCGTCAGGGGCTCGCCCACTCGATCCACGCTCGCCTCGAGCAGCTCGGTGGATCGAGCACCGTCCGAACGACGCTCGGTGAGGGCACCGACGTGGCGCTCTCGGTCTCTCGCGTGGTCCTCACTCCGTGAGCCAGCCTCGCGTCTTTCTCGTGGACGACCATGAGCTCATCCGCTCAGGCATCAAGGCCGAGCTCGGAGACACCGTCGAGATCGTCGGCGAGGCCGACGAAGTCGTCGCGGCGGTCGAGATGATCCTCGAGCGAGGTCCCGAGGTAGTGCTGCTCGATGTGCACATGCCCGATGGCGGAGGCCTGCGAATTCTTCGCGAAGTGCGCGCGGCGAACCAGGACGTCCGCTTCCTCGCGTTGTCGGTCTCAGACGCTGGCGAGGATGTCATCGCCATCGTGCGGGCCGGCGCGAGTGGCTACGTCACCAAGAACATCTCGGGGGTCGACCTCATCGAGGCCATCTGGCGAATCCGTGCGGGCGACGCCGTCTTTTCACCGATGCTGGCGGGATTCGTCCTTGAGGCCTTCGCCGGGGACTCGACGAACGAGCAGGCGACCACGAGCGGCGATCCCGATCTCGACCAACTGACGACCCGCGAGCGACAGGTCCTTCGCCTCATCGCTCGGGGCTACACCTATAAACAGACTGGTGTCGAGCTGGGCATCTCGTCGCGAACCGTGGAGACCCACGTCTCCTCCGTGTTGCACAAATTGCAGTTGTCTAATCGTCACCAGTTATCGAACTGGGCCAACGAGCGCCGACTGAACTAACCGGTCCCGCGCGGCCCCAGCGTGACGTGAACGTCGACGACGGGGTCCGCGCGGTCTCGGTTATATCAGCGACGAGATCCAAGCCGAGTCGACGTTGACGGCACAAACGTGCCTACTGTTGTCGATCTCGTCGACGGCGCTTGCACCACGACTAGTCGGGTGCGTCGTCGCAGCCGCCACCGCGAGCAACACCTCGCGAAATTGGACTCCGTGTAACTGTGATGAAGCCGCCTCAGCGGCATCGACGGACCAAAGCGGTCCGTCCTTCACTCAGATAGCGCGAACGTTCAGCGCTTCTTCGCCCTTCTTGCCGGGAGCGACGTCGAACTCGACCCGCTGACCCTCTTCGAGACTCTTGTAGCCGTCGCTTTGGATGTTGGAGAAATGTACGAAGACGTCATCACCCTGCTCACGCGAGATGAAGCCGAATCCCTTTTCTGCATTGAAAAACTTAACTGTGCCGTTTGCCACGATTACTCAATTCTCAGAGCGACAGACCAACCATTTCGGCCTGCTCGCTATTGACCAGTGTACTCATCACTGGGGTTGTAATCGCCATAATTCGAAAT
>JAJZSX010000169.1 GCA_021849435.1 Actinomycetes bacterium
TTCCGATCTCACGTGAGCAGGCCCACGAGCAGCAGGGCCACCCCGAAGGGGATGAAGACGTTGACCCGCGGCTCGAACAGCGGGAAGAGCACGAAACCACACAGCAGCGCCGTCCAGAGCCACAGGATGAACACCGTGCGCCGATGACCGTGGCCGAGACGCATGAGCCGGTGGTGGATGTGGTTCTTGTCCGGGGTGTGGAACCCCTGCCCGGTCGCCGTGCGGCGCACGAAGGCCCACACCGCGTCGATGAGCGGGACCCCGAGGATGAACACCGGAATGAGCAACGGCGCGAAGAAGAAGAACGTGACCCCGCTCGCGGGCGGGGTGCGCCCCCCGATCACCATCGTCGAGGCCGACATCAAGAGCCCGAGCATCAGCGCCCCGGCGTCACCCATGAAGAGCTTGGCCGGGTGGAAGTTGTCGCGCAGGAAGCCCACGCACACCCCGAAGGTCAGCGCCGCGATCAAGGGCCCGACGTTCGTGACCGGCAGCAGCCCGAGGTCCTCGAGGCGCAGCCCGTAGACGCACAGCGTCGCCGACGCGATCGCGACGATGCCGGCCGCCAGGCCGTCGAGCCCGTCGATGAGGTTGATGGCGTTGGAGATCGCAAAGACCCACACCGCGGTGATGACGGGCAGGATCGACGGGCCGAGCACGACGAAGCCGGCGAAGGGCAGCTTCAGCTGGTACATCGTCGCGCCGCTGAAATACAGCACCGAGGCGGCGAGGAACTGCCCGGCGACCTTGGCGGGCGGGCTCATCTCGCGAAAGTCGTCCACCACGCCCACCACGAAGATCACCCCGGTCGCGATGACGACCCCGAGCATCTCGTGAGACGACGAGATCACCATGCGCAGCTCGGGGATGAACACCGCCGAGACGAGCGCCACGCACAGCCCGACGAGCATCGCCGCGCCGCCGCCGTAGGGCGTGACGGTCTGGTGGACCTTGCGCGCGTCGGGCTGGGCCGTGTAGCCCACGCGCAGCGAGATTAGGCGCGCCGGGCGGTTGAGCAGCATGGTGACGAGGGCCCCGACGAACGCGACGACGGCGTAGGCGAGGATGTTGCGCACGGCTACCTCACGAAGGTGGCGTACGGGTTGAACGAGGCGCAGAGTTCGGCCACGTCGGCGCGCACGGCGCTCACCGTCGCCTCGTCGGCGCGCCCGCGCAGGGCTCGCGCCATGAGGTCGGCGACCTGGGTGAACTCACGCTCGCGCATGCCGGCCGTCGTCTGGGCGGCCGTGCCCACGCGCAGCCCGGACGTAATGAAGGGGCTGCGCGGGTCGTCGGGGATCGTGTTGCGATTCGTCGTGATCCCCGCGCGGTCGAGGACTTCCTGAGCCTCCTTGCCCGTGAGCTCGGCGTCGAAGTCGCGCAGGTCGAGCAGCACCATGTGGTTCTCCGTCCCGCCCGAGACCAGGCGGAACCCGTGGTCGGCCAGCGCGGTGGCGAAGGCACTCGCGTTGGCGACGATCTGCTCGGCGTAGGTCGAAAAGGACGGCAGGGCGGCCTCGCGGAACGAGACGGCCTTGGCCGCGATCGTGTTCTCGAGCGGTCCCCCCTGCTGGCCCGGGAAGACGGCCGAGTCGATCTTCTTCGCGTACTCGGCGCGCGCGAGGATGGCGCCCCCGCGCGGGCCGCGCAGGGTCTTGTGCGTGGTGAAGGTCACGACGTCGGCGTAGGGCACCGGGTTGGGGTGTGCGCCGCCGGCGATCAGACCGGCGACGTGGGCCGAGTCGAACATCAACAGCGCGCCCACCTCGTCGGCGATCTCGCGGAAGGGCGCCGGGTCGATGCGCCGCGCGTAGGCCGTCGCACCGGCCACGATCAGCTTGGGCCGGTGCTCGAGGGCGAGGTCGCGCACGTTGTCGAAGTCGATGTGCTCGCCGGGGTTCTCAGGATCGTCGTTGCGCGGGGTCACCCCGTAGGAGACGAAGTGCCAGGCCTTGGAGGTCATCGACGCCGGTGAGCCGTGGGTCAGGTGGCCACCCTGGTCGAGGCGCATCGCGAGGATGGTGTCGCCCGTCTCGAGCAGTGCCTGGTAGACCGCCACGTTCGCGTTGGCCCCGCTGTGGGGCTGGACGTTGGCGTGGTCGGCGCCGAAGAGGGCGGTGAGCCGGCGTCGAGCGAGGTCCTCGACCTCGTCGACGATCTGGTTGCCGCCGTAGTAGCGGCGCCCCGGGTAGCCCTCGGCGTACTTGTTGGTCAGGACCGATCCGGTCGCGGCCATGACCGCCGGCGAGGCGAAGTTCTCACTCGCGATGAGCTGCAGGGTCGAGGTCTGGCGCTGCCACTCCTGGCCGAGCAACGACACCAGCTCGTCGTCGTTGGTTATCCATGCGTCGAACGGGGATGACTCCACGGCCGCCTCTCTCCTCAGGCCCGACGTTCGTCGAGCTTGGTCAGTTTCTCGATCCGTCCCAGGTGCCGACCCTCGCCCGGCGCGGCGTCGAGCCAGGCGCGCAGCGCCTCGACCGCGACCGTCGGACCCGTGACGCGACCACCGAAGCACAGCACGTTCGCGTGGTTGTGCTCGCGCGCGAGGTGCGCCGACGTGACGTCGTGCACGAGGGCCGCGCGAACGCCCGGCACCTTGTTGGCGGCGATGCAGATGCCGATGCCTGAGCCGCAGACCGCGACGCCGAGGTCGGCCTCGCCGGCGGCCACCGACCGGCCGACGGCCTCGCCGAAGTCGGGATAGTCGACGCTGTCCTCGCCGTTCTCGGTTCCCAGATCCGCGACGTCATAGCCCCATTGCTCGAGCGTGGCGGCAAGATGCGCCTTCAGTTCGTAGCCGGCGTGATCGGATCCCAGAGCGACGCGCATTACCCCCACCCTACCCGTCGGTCATTTGCCCTCACCGGTGCCGGCCCTAGTATCGGCGCGTGGAGCGACACCTCTTAGCCCCGGCGCTGGTCTCACGACTCGACGTCGTCGGCGACGCCTTCCATCAGAATCGCACCGACATGCTCGAGCAGCTGTCGGTCATCGACGACCTCCTTGACCAGGCCAACGCCGGTGGCGGCGAGCAGGCGATGGCCCGGCTGCGCAGCCGCGGCAAGATGCCGGTGCGCGAGCGCATCGCGGCCGTGCTCGACCCCGACAGCCCCTTCCTCGAGATCTCCGCACTCGCGGGCTACGACTCGGACTACGCCATGGGCGGCGGCATGGTCGTGGGCATCGGGGTCATCGCGGGCACCGAGTGCGTGATCATGGCCAACGACCCATCGGTGCTCGGCGGGGCGCTCACGATCTACTCGGCCAAGAAGTGGATGCGCGCCCTCGAGATCGCCCGGGACAACCAGATCCCCTACGTGAGCTTCGTGGAGTCGGCCGGCGCCGACCTGCGCGTGGGCAGCGGTGGCGGCGGCAAGATGAACACCGGCCACTTCGCCGAGAGCGGTCGCTTCTTCTACGACCTGATCGAGCTATCCAAGATGCGCGTGCCGACGGTGAGCGTCGTCTTTGGCTCCTCGACGGCCGGCGGGGCCTACCAGCCCGGGCTCTCGGACTACAACATCGTGGTGAAGGACCAGTCCAAGATCTTCCTCGCGGGGCCGCCACTCGTGAAGATGGCCACGGGCGAGGAGACCGATGACGAGACCCTGGGCGGCGCGCGGATGCACGCCGAGGTGTCCGGACTCGGCGACTACTTCGCCGAGGACGAGATGGACGCGATCCGGCTGTGCCGCGAGGTCGTCTCGCACCTCAACTGGCGAAAGCGCGGCCCCGGTCCGTCGCTGCGCGTCGAGGAGCCGGTGCTCGATCCCGAGGAGCTGCTCGGCATCGTGAGCCGCGACCTTCGCCAGCCCGTCGACGTGCGCGAGATCATCGGGCGGGTCGTGGACGGCTCGCGCTTCGAGGAGTTCAAGGCGCGCTACGGCTCGACCATGATCTGCGGCTGGGCCTCGATCCACGGCTACCCCGTCGGCATCCTCGGCAACAACGGCGTGATCTACCCGCACGCGGCCGAGAAGGCGGGTCAGTTCATCCAGTTGTGCAACCAGATCGACGTGCCCCTGATCTTCCTGCAGAACATCACCGGTTACATGGTCGGGCGCGAGGCCGAGGCCGAGGGGATCATCAAAAAAGGCTCCCAGATGCTCAATGCCGTCACGAACTCGACGGTGCCCCACCTGACCGTGATCGTCGGCTCCTCCTACGGCGCGGGCACCTACGGGATGTCCGGGCGGGCCTTTGGCAACCGGTTCACCTTCCTGTGGCCGACGGCCAAGATCGCCGTCATGGGCCCCAAGCAGATCGCCGGGGTCATGAGCCAGGTCCGCCGCGCCCAGGCCGAGCGCAAGGGCGAGCCCTTCGACGAGGACGAGGACGCCAAGATCGTCGCCATGGTCGAGGAGATGCAGGAGAAGGGTTCCCTCGCGTTGGCCGCGACCGGCGTCGTGAGCGACGACGGCATCATCGATCCGCGCGACACGCGCACCGTGCTCGGCCTGTGCCTCTCGGTAGTGCGCAGCCGGCCGGTCGAGGGCGCCACGAGCTACGGGGTGTTCCGACTATGACCATGACGAGCGTCCTCGTCGCCAACCGGGGCGAGATCGCGCGGCGCGTGATCCGCGGCGCGCGTGCCCTGGGACTGCGCACCGTCGCGGTCTACGTCGACGGCGACGTGCGCGCGCCCTTCGTGACCGACGCCGACGTCGCGATCCGTCTCGCCACCGGCTACCTCGACGGCGCCGCCGTCATCGAGGCGGCCGTGCGCGCCGGGGCCGACGCGATCCACCCGGGCTACGGCTTCCTCTCGGAGAACGCCGACTTCGCCCGGGCCGTCACCGCCGCCGGGCTCACCTGGGTCGGACCGCCCCCCGCGGTGATCGAGGCCATGGGCGACAAACTCGCGGCCAAGGACCTCGCCCGGTCGCTCAACGTCCCGGTCCTCGTCTCGAGCGAGGACCCCGCCGACGCGCAGTCCGTCGGCTTCCCGCTGCTCGTCAAGGCCGCGGCGGGCGGCGGCGGCAAGGGCATGCGCCTGGTCACCTCGATCGACCAGCTCGAGGAGTCGGTCGCGGCCGCGCGGCGCGAGGCCCTCGGGGGCTTCGGTGACGACCGGGTCTTCCTCGAGCGCTACGTCGGTGCATCGCGCCACGTGGAGATCCAGATCCTCGGCGACGCCCACGGCAACCTGGTGCACCTGGGCGAGCGCGAGTGCTCGATCCAGCGGCGCCACCAGAAGCTCGTCGAGGAGTCGCCCTCGCCCATCGTGGACCCGGCGATGCGCGCCGCGATGGGCGAGGCCGCCCTCACGCTCGCGCGCGCCATCGGCTACCAGTCCGCCGGCACGGTCGAGTTCCTGGTCGACGACGCCACGCGAGACTTCTTCTTCCTCGAGGTGAACACGCGGCTCCAGGTGGAGCACCCGGTCACCGAGATGGTGACCGGCGTGGACCTCGTGCGCGAGCAGCTGCGCATCGCCGACGGCCATCCGCTGAGCGCCCCAGAATCCGCCACACCCAACGGCTGGGCGATCGAGGTCCGGCTCTGTGCCGAGGACCCCAGCGCCGGCTTCCTGCCGGCGACGGGCGTGCTCGCCGCCTTCGAGCCGGCCGACGCGCCCGCGGTGCGCTGGGAGTCGGGCGTCGAGCGCGGGTCGGTCGTCTCGGTCGCCTTCGACCCGCTGCTCGCCAAGGTCATCGCCCACGCCCCGACGCGCGACGAGGCCGCGGGCGTGCTCGCGAGCGCCCTCGAGCGACTCCACCTCGGCGGGGTCGTGACCAACCGGGACTTCCTCGCCGCCACCCTTCGCCACCCCGGCTTCCTCGCCGGAGACACCACGACCGACTTCATCGAGCGCCACCGGCCCAGCCGCACGCTC
>JAJZSX010000170.1 GCA_021849435.1 Actinomycetes bacterium
ATCTCGCGAAAGGGCACCGGATCGATGCGTCGGGCGTAGGCGGTCGCGCCGGCGACGATCAGCTTGGGCCGGTGCGCGAGGGCCAGGTCGCGCACGTTGTCAAAGTCGATGATCTCGCCCGGCGCCTCGGGGTCGTCCGAACGCGGCGTCACACCGTAGGAGACGAAGTGCCAGGCCTTGGAGGTCATTGACGCGGGCGAGCCGTGCGTGAGGTGCCCGCCCTGGTCCAGGCGCATCGCGAGGATCGTGTCGCCCGCCTCGAGCAGCGCCTGGTAGACGGCGACGTTCGCGTTGGCCCCGCTGTGGGGCTGGACGTTGGCGTGGTCGGCGCCAAAGAGCGCGGTCAGACGACGACGCGCGAGGTCCTCGACCTCGTCGACGACCTGGTTGCCGCCGTAGTAGCGGCGCCCGGGATAGCCCTCGGCGTACTTGTTCGTCAGGATCGATCCGGTCGCGGCCATCACCGCGGGCGAGGCGAAGTTCTCACTGGCGATGAGTTGCAGCGTCGTGGTCTGGCGCTCCCACTCTTGGGCGAGGAGGTCGGATACCTCGTCGTCATTGGTGATCCAAGCGTCAAAAGGTGAGCTCACGGCTGCCTCTCTGTCAGGGCCGCGTCGAGCGCGGACAGTTTCGCGATGCGTTGAAGGTGGCGTCCCTCGCCCGGAACGGCCGCGAGCCATGCCGCCAAAGCCTCAACCGCCACGGACTCGCCGACCAAGCGGGCACCGAGGCAGAGAACGTTGGCGTGGTTGTGCTCGCGCGCGAGGTGTGCCGAGGTCACGTCATGCACGAGGGCCGCGCGGATTCCGGGGATCTTGTTGGCAGCGATCGAGACTCCGATTCCCGAGCCGCAGACGACGACGCCGAGGTCGGCGTCGCCCGCGACCACGGCACGCGCTGCGGCGGCGGCAAAGTCGGGGTAGTCCACCGACGTGCTCGACGAATCGGTCCCGAAGTCGAGCACCTCATGACCCCAGTCGACCAGCGTCGTCGCCAGCAAGCTCTTCACGTCGTAGCCGGCGTGGTCGGATCCCAGGGCCACACGCATCGCTCCCACCCTACCCGTCGACCGTTCTCGGTCTTCTGATCGTGAGAGCCTTCACTAGGATCGGGCGAATGGAGCGTCCCGGAATCGCCCCGCCTCTCGGCTCAGCGCTCGACACGACCTCGGAGCGCTTCCTCGCCAACCGCGCGGACATGCTCGAACAGCTCGCCGTGATCGACGACCTGCTCGATCAGGCCGAGGCCGGTGGCGGCGAGGCCGCCATGAACCGCATGCGCAGCCGGGCCAAGATGCCGGTACGCGAGCGCATCGCCGCGGTGCTCGATCCCGACTCGCCCTTCCTCGAGATCTCCCCGCTCGCCGGCTACGGCTCGGACTATGCCATCGGCGGCGGAATGGTGGTGGGCATCGGCGTGATCGCCGGCACCGAGTGCGTCATCATGGCGAACGACCCCTCGGTGCTCGGGGGGGCGCTCACGGCGTATTCGGCCAAGAAGTGGATGCGCGCCCTCGAGATCGCGCGCGACAACGAGATCCCCTACGTCAGCTTTGTCGAATCCGCCGGCGCCGACTTGCGCGTGGGCGGTGGCAGCGGGCGCATGGGCACCGGTCACTTCGCCGAGAGCGGCCGCTTCTTCTACGACCTCATTGAACTGTCCAAGATGCGCGTGCCCACGGTGTGCGTGGTCTTTGGCTCGTCGACAGCCGGCGGCGCCTACCAGCCGGGACTCTCGGACTACAACATCGTGGTGAAGGACCAGTCCAAGGTGTTCCTAGCGGGCCCGCCTCTCGTCAAGATGGCCACCGGCGAGCAGTCCGACGACGAGACCCTCGGCGGCGCGCGACTGCACGCGGAGGTCTCGGGGCTCGGTGACTATTTCGCCGAGGACGAGATGGACGCGCTACGGATCTGTCGCGAAGTGGTGGGGCACCTCAACTGGAGAAAGCGCGGCCCGGGTCCGAGCATCGTGAGCGCCCCCCCGCGCTACGACAGCGAAGAGCTGCTCGGCCTTATCAGTCGCGACCTGCGCCAAGCCGTAGACGTGCGCGACGTGATCGCGCGCGTCGTCGACGATTCGCGCTTCGAGGAATTCAAGGCACGCTACGGCGAGACCCTGGTGTGCGGATGGGCGTCGATCCACGGTTATCCGGTGGGAATACTCGGCAACAACGGGGTCATCCAGCCGCGCGCCGCCGAGAAGGCCGGCCAGTTCATCCAGCTGTGCAACCAGATCGACGTGCCCCTCATCTTCTTGCAGAACATCACCGGCTACATGGTGGGCCGCGAGGCCGAGGCCGAGGGGATCATCAAGAAGGGCTCGCAGATGCTCAACGCGGTGACCAACTCGACGGTCCCGCACCTCACCGTGATCCTCGGGGCCTCCTACGGTGCCGGCACCTACGGCATGTCAGGACGCGCCTTCGGCAACCGCTTCACCTTCTTATGGCCGACTGCCAAGATCGCCGTCATGGGTCCCAAGCAGATCGCCGGTGTGATGAGTCAGGTCCGCCGCGCCGCCGCCGAGCGCAAGGGCGAACCCTTCGACGAGGACGAGGACGCCAAGGTCGTCGCCATGGTCGAAGAGAACCAGGAGCAGGGATCCCTCGCCCTGGTCGCGACGGGTGCGGTGAGCGACGACGGCATCATCGACCCGCGCGACACCCGCACCGTCCTCGGGTTGTGCCTATCGGTCGTGCGCTCCAAGCCCATCGAGGGCGCGTCGTCCTTTGGGGTGTTTCGCCTATGAGTTTCGACACGCTTCTCATCGCTAATCGCGGCGAGATCGCCCGGCGGGTCGCGCGGGCCGGTCGCGAGATGGGGCTGCGCGTCATCGGCGTCTACGTCGAGGCCGACGCGAACGAACCCTTCGTCGCCGACTGCGACGAGGCGGTCCTGCTCGAGACGTCCTACTTGGACGGCGCCGCCATCGTCGCCGCCGCGCGCGCCAGCGGCGCGCAGGCCATCCATCCCGGCTACGGGTTCCTCTCGGAGAACGCCCTCTTCGCCACGATGGTCGAAGAGGCCGGGCTCACGTGGGTGGGGCCACCGGCGCGCGTCATTCGCGCGATGGGCGACAAGATCGCGGCCAAGGCGCTCGCTCGCGAGGCCGGCGTCGCGGTCCTGCTCTCGAGCGACGATCCCGCCGCGGCCGATCAGGTGGGCTATCCCCTCTTGATCAAGGCCGCCGCCGGCGGCGGCGGCAAGGGCATGCGCGTCGTCACGCGCCGCGAGGACTTCGACGACGCGCTCGCGGCCGCCCAGCGCGAAGCCGCGAGCGCCTTTGGTGACGACCGGGTGTTCGTCGAGCGCTACGTCGCCGCTTCGCGCCACGTCGAAATCCAGATCGTTGGCGATCACTTCGGCAACCTGATCCACCTGGGCGAGCGCGAGTGCTCGATCCAGCGCCGCCACCAGAAGCTCGTCGAGGAGTCCCCCTCGAGCGCCCTGACCGCGCCAATGCGCGCGGCCATGGGTGAGGCAGCCCTCAACCTCGCGCGAGCCATCAACTATCACTCGGTGGGCACCGTTGAATTCCTCGTCGATGACGACACCCGCGAGTTCTTCTTTCTCGAGGTCAACACCCGTCTGCAGGTCGAGCACCCGGTGACCGAGGAAGTGACCGGCGTGGACCTCGTGCGCACCCAGCTGCGCATCGCCGCGGGCGAACCGCTCGACATGGTCCAAGACGACGTCGTGAGCCGGGGCCACGCCATCGAGGTGCGTCTCTGCGCCGAGGACCCGGCGAACGGCTTCCTGCCTGCGACGGGTACGATCGCGGCCTTCGAGCCGGCGCCATATACGCCGGTGCGCATCGAGTCCGGCATCGAAGTCGGCTCACGCGTCAGCGTCTCCTTCGACCCCCTGCTGGCCAAGATCATCGCAGTCGCACCGACACGCGTCGAGGCCGCCACCACCCTGGCGCGGGCCCTCGAAGGACTGCACCTGGGCGGTGTGACGACGAATCGCGACTTTCTCGCCGCGACCCTTCGCCACGAGGGATTCCTCACCGGAGACACGACGACGGACTTCATCTCGCGCTACGAGCCCGCCCGCGAGCTCGTCCTGGACGAGGACGAAACGACCTTCGCCACGACCGCGGCCGCGCTGTGGCTCGAAGAGAGGAACCGGACCAACGCGCCCGTCCTGGCCTTCGTGCCCAGCGGCTGGCGCAACGCGCGACTGCCGCGCGAGAGCGTGACCCTGCGTCGCCAGGGGGACCACGTCGTGACCTACCGGCGCCGACGCGACGGCGCCTTCGACGTGGACGCGGGACTGGCGCGCGTGCGCGCCTGGAGCGAGCGGTCCATCGACCTCGAGTTCAACGGCCGACGCGCCAACGTGCGCGTCACCGCCGACGGTGACCACCTCCACGTCCAGGTGCGCCGCGGCACCGCGACCTTCCAGGTCGTGCCACGCTTCGTCGTGCCCGGATCAGAGGAGATCCACGGTGGCCTCATCGCGCCGATGCCCGGCGTGGTCCTCGCAGTGCGCGCCGAGGTCGGCCAACGCGTGCACGCCGGCGACACCCTGGTCGTGCTCGAGGCCATGAAGATGGAGCACGTGATCACCGCGCCGCACGACTGCGTCGTTACCGACGTGTTCGTCGCGCCCTCTCAGCAGGTGGACCGAGGCACCGCGCTGCTCGCCGTGAGCGAGGCCAACGGGTGAAGGACCCCCTTCGCGTCGCCAACTGCTCGGGCTTCTACGGGGACCGACTGAGCGCGGCAGCCGAGATGGTCGAGGGCGGACCCATCGACTTCCTGACGGGCGACTGGCTGGCGGAGCTGACCATGCTCATCCTCGCGCGCACCCGCGCCAAGCATCCCGGCGCGGGATACGCGCGCAGCTTCCTGACCCAGTTGGAGGGCGTCCTCGAGCCGTGTCTAGAGCGCGGCATCAAGATCGTCTCCAACGCCGGCGGCCTGGATCCCGACCGCCTGGCTGAGGAGGTGGCGGCCCTCGCCGCACGCCTAGGGCTCTCGGCGCGGGTGGCCTACGTGAACGGCGACGACCTGCTTGAGCGCCTCGACGGCAGCGATGCGCTCAAAGTACCGCTCACCCATTTCGAGACGGGCAGTCCCGTGACGCGCGACGGCGTCGTCTCGGCCAACGCTTACCTCGGCTGCTTTGGCATCGTCGAGGCGCTGAACCAGGGCGCCGACGTGGTCGTGACCGGTCGGGTTACCGACGCAGCCGTCGTCTGCGGACCGGCCGCCTGGCACCACGGATGGGCACGCGACGAGTTCGACGCCCTCGCCGGGGCCGTCGTAGCCGGCCACGTCATCGAGTGCGGGGCCCAGGCGACCGGGGGCAACTACTCATTCTTCACCGAGGTCGCCGACATGTCCCACGTGGGTTTCCCCTGGGTCGAGATCGCCGCTGACGGATCGTGCGTCGTGGGTAAGCACGACGGCACCGGCGGCGAGGTATCGATCGGCACGGTGACTTCCCAGCTTCTCTATGAGATCGGCGGACCGCGCTACTACGGCCCTGACGTGACCGCGCGCTTCGACACCATCCGCCTGACTCAGATCGCACCGGACCGCGTCGCGATCTCCGGCGTGCGCGGCGAGGCGCCGCCGTCGACACTTAAGGTCGCCATGAACAGGCTCGGCGGGTACCGCCAGGACCTTACGGTGGCCCTCACGGGGCTCGACATCGAGGAGAAGGCCTCCCTCGTAGAACGGGCCTTCTGGGAGCGGTCCCCGGTAGCCAAGGGCGACATCGCGAGTGTGACGACGCGCGTCTCTCGCACCGACAAGGCCGACCCGGCGACCAACGAAGAAGCGGTCGCGCTGTGGCGACTGACCTTGAAGGATCC
>JAJZSX010000171.1 GCA_021849435.1 Actinomycetes bacterium
TCGCCCAGGGGGCGATCGACTACGCGGCCCAATACATGACCCAGCGTCGGGCCTTCGGCTCGCCGATCAGCGACCTGCAGGGGTTGCGCTTCATGCTGGCCGATATGGCCATTCGCACCGAAGCGGCTCGGGCGTTGGTGTATCGCGCCTGTGCCGCGATCGACGACGGCGATCCCGACCACAACCTCAGCTACTTGACGGCGGCCGCCAAGTCGTTCGCGTCAGACACGGCGATGAGCGTCACAGTCGACGCTGTCCAGTTGCTCGGCGGCTACGGGTTCACGAAGGACTTCCCGGTGGAGCGGTTCATGCGCGACGCCAAGATCACCCAGATCTACGAAGGAACCAACCAAGTCCAACGCGTCGTCGTGGCCAAGCATCTCCTCAAGTAGGTCAATGTCTGAAAGTAGCGGCGGAATCGACGTCTTGGACGGGGGAGCAACCATCGGGCCGACTGGCTCGGACACTTCGGCCAGCACCATTCGAGGTCTCGCACGGGATCCGGCGCCGTTCGGCGTGCCGTCTTCGTCCGGCTCACGGTCGCGCCGCCTCGGCAAACAGTGACCAAATGCGGCGTGGCAAGTGAGTGAGAGTTCACGTCGGTCCGCTCGTGGAATTTGATAAATGGGGACACCAGACGACATCAAGCTCTCTTTCAATGAAGTCGCTGCGATATACAACCAGGTGCGGCCTTCCTATCACCCCAGAGATGTTCGACGCGCTCTTTCAGGTGATGCCGTCACAACCACGAATCGTTGAGGTTGGCCCGTGGCAGGCCAAGCCACGAAGGATCTTCTCGCCCGAGGAGTATCGGTACTGGCCATCGAAATCGGTCCAGCGATGGCCGCTACGCTGCGTTCGCAATTCCCTACGGATCGGCTGCGCGTAATTGTTGCCGACTTCGAGGTGGTTGACATCGAAGCCGGCCAGGGCGACGCCGTGTTCTTTGCGAGCGCCTATCACTGGATCTCTCCGGCGGCGCAGACTGATCGACCCGCAGCATTCCTGCGACCGGGCGGCGTGGTGGCAATTGTGGAGTTAATCCAGGTCGACTCGTACGAGGATGCGGGCTTCTTCGCCGCCGCCGAGCCGATTTACGAACGATATGGACAGGGTCACTCGGGACCCCCAGCTCCGACTCGTGAATCAGTTGTTCCGACTATCCGCGCCGTGCTGCGCGTAGATAGTCGTTTCGACTGCGTCGAAGTCCGTCAATACAACTGGGATCAGACTTACAGCGCCTTGAACTGCAGAAACCTCATGCTCTCGATGCTCTCGTATTCCGGCACCCAGATGATGCAGGAGTCCACCCGAGTTGGCCTTCTCGACGACATGGCGTCCCTCATCCGAGACGAATTCGGCGTGCCATGACCAGGCCGCTCGTTGCCACGCTCACGACCGCCACCCTCCACCGAGGCTGATCCGTTACGTCGGACCTGCGACCGTCGCTGCACGGTGTTAGGGGGTCAGCAGCACCGCACAGTTTGCACAATTCTGTAATAGTTACAGTATTCTAAAATAACTAGATTATTCTATAAAAGTTGCATTATAGTGTGGGGAAGAAGGAGTGCCTATGAACATCGCAAGCCCCATCAGCAGCGTGGTGCCTACGCTGGACGGACCCGTCCTCGAGGTACTTGCGGGAAGCGCAATACCCCTCTCGCTCTCCGAGGTCCATCGCCGAGCATCACGCGGAGCGCTCTCTGGTATGCGAAGGGTACTCCAGCGGCTCGTGATCGAAGGAGTAGTCCTGGACGTTCCGGGCGGGTACCTCTTGAACCGTGAACACGTCGCTGCGGACGCCATCGATGCGCTCGTCACCATTCGAGCCAGGTTCCTTTCTCGCCTGCGCACCGAAGTGGCGTCGTGGCCGTACCAAGCTGATCTAGTTGGTATCTTCGGTTCTTTTGCGCGGCGCGACGGAGACTCGAGGGGTGACATCGACATCGTGATCGTCGGAGAGGAACAGTGCCCGGATGATGTCGTGGACGAACTCGCGCGCCTCGTCATCACCTGGACTGGCAACCGCGCTCAAGTCGTGGCAATCACTCCGTCAGAACTTCGAGCGATGCGGTCCGTCAACGAGCCGATTCTCGCCGAGTGGCGCAGAGACCTCGAAGTGGTGTCCGGCAGCGCCGCTGTCTTCGAAGCAGTGCCAGCGTGAGCGCTCGCAAAAGCGCGTCAACGAACCCGTGCTCACGTCCCGAGGCTCTCGCCCGGCTCGCGCAAGCGAGAAAGTTCGCCGAAGTGGCGACGTTATGCGTTGAAGACCGGTCCGACGAGGCCTTGCCGCACATGGCAGCGGCTCTCGCTGTCTTGGCAGGAATCGCAGCGGCTGACGCTGCTTGTTGCGCCAAACTGAAGCAACGCTCTCGCGGGCAGAATCATCACGATGCGGAGGACCTTGTAGCCACCATCTACCCGAATGGTTCGAACATAGCCAAGGATCTTCGTCGGCTGCTGAACGAGAAGGACAACGCCCACTACGGAGTGATGCTCGTGAATCGTTCCACGGCCGAGAGGATGGTCGGCTGGGCGCAACGTCTCATCGACTTCGCCGAAGGCGCCGTCGCCTCGTAGCGTCCGGGTATTCGTCGATTGTTCGCGGTGCCGCGATTCCGTAGTAAGTCAGTTTCTCCACCAAACGCCGAACCCTGTCGCGTGTAATTCACCGATGACGAACTGTTGTACAGCCACTCCAGTTCAGAGAGTTGTGCCCCGCGCGCAATCGCGCGAGGTCTTTAGCAATGAAATCAGCCGATTTTGGCCTGAAACACCTTTCAACAACCAAAGTGTCCACTAAACACCGAACTTCGCTGCGCCTTAAGCGGAAAAGTATTGGATGCGTGGGACCTTTGCCTCTGGTACCGCCCATCGACGAGGGCGTCAAGTTAGGTCATGGACGACGGCCACGCCAAGCGGGCGAGAAGTCGCGGGCGACAGAGGTGAGTCCCGACTCCGATGAGGACGTTCAGATGTCGACGGTGCTCGTCACGGGCGTCACCGGTTACATCGGTGGTCGATTGATGGAGAGATTCCACATTCAGGGGGTGCGGGTGCGTTGCGTGACCCGCGATCTCGGACGGTTTGACCGTAATCGCTGGCCCGATGTGGAGGTGATCCAAGGGGACTTGTCCGATATTGACACCGCACAGAGGGCGTTGGAGGGCATTGATGTCGCCTACTACCTCGTGCACTCCATGGCGAGCGGGCAAGCCTTCGTGGAGCGTGACCGTCAGATTGCGCTGATCTTCGCGGCCGCCGCACAGCGGGCGAATGTCTCTCGAATCATCTACCTCGGGGGACTTGGGGATTCCACCGAGGTACTCAGCGAGCACTTGAACTCACGTCATGAAGTGGGCCGGCTACTGGCCACCACCGGTGTCCCCGTGGTCGAGTTCCGCGCCGCGATCATTGTCGGCTCTGGATCCGTGAGTTTTGAAATGCTCCGATGCCTAACCGAGCGTGTGCCGTTCATGATTGCGCCGTTTTGGGTGACCAATCGCTGCCAACCAATCGGGGTGCGCAATGTTCTCGAATATCTACTCGAAGCTCTCGACCATCCCAATGCCGAAGGCATCTACGAGATTGGTGGTTCGGACGTACTCAGTTACCGGCAGATGATGCTTGAATACGCCAACCTTCGCGGTCTGCGGCGCTGGATTTTCACTCCCCGAGTTCCTCACCCAGAATGGAGTGCCCGGTTCATCGATCTTGTCACGCCGATCCCGTACGCCATTGCCCAGCCTCTGGTCGCCGGTCTCCACATCGACATGGTGGTACGAGACGACCGTGCGCTACGCGAATTCTCAGTGCGGCCGATGGGCTACCGCGCCGCCGTCGAACTGGCACTCACGCGAATGGCGGGCGACGAAATTGAGACCACCTGGGCCTCCAGCATGGCCAGTTCGGGCGGGAACCAGTTTCCAGGTCGTCAACTATCGATTCACGAGGGCATGCTGACCGATAGTTACCATTTCAGTTGCTCGGCGCCACCTGACGCCGTATTCGGAGCCGCGTGCGCGCTCGGCGGTGACGCCGGCTGGCCGTCTGGAAATGTGCTGTGGCAGATTCGAGGGATGATGGACCGGGTCGTCGGTGGGGTGGGCATGCGGCGGGGCCGTCGACATCCTCGACAGCTCCGCGTCGGCGAGCCGCTGGACTTCTGGCGGGTCGAAGCACTCCAACCATCCCATCTTCTCCGTCTACGCGCAGAGATGAAGTTGCCGGGAACGGCATGGTTGCAGTTCGAAGTATCTCCTGAGGGGGAAGGCTCCAGGGTCGATCAAACCGCGTTCTTCGATCCTCGTGGCCTGTTCGGCTATCTGTACTGGTACGTCTTCCTACCCTTTCACCGTTTCCTCTTTCCAGGACTGATCCGAGCGGTGTGCCGCAGCGCTGAATTGGACGTGGCCAAAGCACCGGCCACGTAATTCGGTTTCGTCCCAACGCTCCACGTCGTTTGCATTTTCGAGCGAGACCGGAGTTCGGCGAACTCGTGTCCGTGGGTCGCCGGTGGCGTCACTGTTGGTTGAGCGCGATGTGTCGATTGACCGTCGTGCGCACGGCCAGGGGTACCTCGTTGCGACGGTGAGGGGAAGCTCGTCGGGGTCATTTGCCACCGATTGGACGCCGTCATCCATGGGGTGCATCTCGTCATGGGTGGTAGATTCATAGGGTGACAGCACAAATTCGTGGTGATGGTGATTGGGCGCAGGCTCGTCGTTCCCCCGCTTTGAGTTGTTCTGCTCTGTCCACTGGGCTCGACCAGCACCTCGGCCAGGTGCGACGCCAAATCGTCGCCCAGTCCCTGCTGAAGTAGGTGGTGGTGTCAGCGTTGGCCGGACCGGCCGAAGCCATACGTCGAGGTCTCGCGCGCCTAGACCCGGCGGCAGTACTCGAGGTCGTCTCGTCACTGGACCTTCGTCCCAGTACCAAGATCTCACCCGCCGTTGGGATGCCGTTACGGGGACTCCAGCAGCGTGGTGACGTCGCGGCATTCGCTGCGAGCGCACCATTGATCGCCGTCCGGGCACTGCTGGAGCTCCTGGTGGCGGGAAGTCTCGACCGGATCATCGAACTCTTGGGTGAGCATTCGGAGCGCCCCACGTACGACCAGATGGCGGCCGCCGTGGACGCGATGCGCGCCGAGGGCACCGAGGACGCTCAACTGGCGGCGCTCCTCGCGTTCGCCATCGGCGAGCAGTTCCCCGCCGCCGAACATTGCCGGCGCATGATCGAGGAGCGACCGGAGTTCGCGTTGCCCGACGTCGAAGTCGTCGAGTCCTCCGGTTCGTTGTTGTCACCCAAGGAAGTGGACCCGGCGATTCGCGAGGCGAGACGTCTTCGTCGAGAGGCCTCGAAGAGCAAGAAGAAGGTCGTCGCGCCACCGACTCGGACAGTGAAGCCCAAGTCCGTCGCGGAAGTGAGCACACCGGCTGCGCCCATCGAACCGACCGCGGTGCCGTTGGTTGTCGCACGTCGCCACGTCACCTTGACCCCGGCCGAGGCGAGATTGGTCGACACCGACCACGCGAGGACGGGATTCGTGGTGAGTGTCGAAATCCCCTTTGATTCAATCGACCCCGCGACGCCAGACGTCCACGCGAAACAGCGTCCGGCGGTGGTCGTGGCGGCGTCCGATTCGGCGCTGTTGGTGCGCGGCATCTATTCGAACCAGTCCGCGAACCGACAGCTGTTCGGACCGTGGCGTCGGCTGGGACTCGACCACGTCTCCTATATCAGCGATGAGCGACAGGTGATCGACCCGTCCGCGGCGCCCGTGGTCGAACTCGCGAGGCTGACCGACGAGGAGTGGAACTC
>JAJZSX010000172.1 GCA_021849435.1 Actinomycetes bacterium
TGAGGAAGAGATCGTGTTCGTATGCCCACCCCGCATCGCGCGAGAACCCGCCGACGCGCCGGATCGCGTCCATCCGGATCAGTGCCGGACGGCCGACGACGTTGTAACTGAGCAGCGTGTGGGGGCCCACTCCCGGGCTCTTCAGGGTGGGGGCGTGCGGGGTCGGGCCGTACTCGTCGGCGAAGACGACGTCGTCATCGTCTCGGGCGTGGGTGCGCAGGACCTCGCGCGCCAGCGTCGCGTCGCCGGTGGGGTCCGCCGAATCGGCGATCATCAGCCAGGTCGTGGTGGCGCGACTCACCACGTCGTTGAGGGTCGCGATGAACTCGTCGGGGCTCGCGGCGCCCTCGTCGACGCGCACGATGGTGACGTCCGTCGCGGCGATCCCCGCCGCGGAACGTTCGGGTTGGTCGAGCAGGTACGGCCGGTAGTTGATCGGGAAGAACACCTCGTCGGGTGCCTCGACGACCAATTTGGTGGTCGGTTCGGGCTTAGTCGTACCGCGAACCGCGCGGATCACCTTGAGGAGGGGACGTCCGAAGAAGCGTGCCAGGCGGTAGCGCCGGGTGTCCTCACCGAGCATTCGGCCGATCGTGCGGCGAATGCGGTTGCCCGAGACCATGTGGATGTTGCCGTGGAACTGGGCCCACCGGCGACGTAATTCCTCGTCGGTGATCACCGGTTTTGCCTCGTCTACGTCAAACTGACGGATCTCGAACATCAGCCATCCTCAGAAGTACTTACGCACCGCGTAAAAATCACCGCCCACGCTATCGGAGTGGGCCGGTCCCGCCGTTGCCCGATCGGCGCGGCGTACCACGTGCTCACGACCGCCCACCTGGGACCGCGTTTCCTAGGGATCGCTGGACTCAGCCGAGGGTCTTGCGCATCTGCAAGGACGTCACCTCGTAGCCACTGCTCTCGTAGAGTTGTCGGGCGACGTGATTCGCCCCAAAGACGTTGAGCGCGATTGCACGGGCCCCCAGTCGACGGGCCTCGAGTTCTGCGGCGTCGAGGAGTCGGCGCCCGAAGCCGCGGCCCCGGTATCCCGGCTCGACTTCGATCGCGTAGATCCACGCCCCACCGGTGACTGGATCCGTCGGCTCGGTGGCGAGCCAAAGGTACCCAACGACCTCGTCCGACGGTGTTCGCGCGATGTACCAGTGCATGCCCGGAGTCGCGATTCCGAGCGGCACGAGTCGGTGTTGCTGGACGCGTGCGAGTTCCTCGGCGTCCACCGCACTCCAGTTCCCAGCGCGGATCTGCTCGGCGACGTAGTCATCCATCAGAACGGGGAGTCGCGCCTCGAACTCATCGACGGTCATGGGGTCGAGCCGCACATCCTTCACGCGGCAACTGTAACCGCCGTCGTTCGACGATTCTCGGGCCGCCGTGGCCGCAGTTAACCAAGAATTCATTTTTGGATCAGCCGCCCGTAACTCTGGGGACATGACATCGTCACGTGACGGGGCAACACTCGGGACCGGGGCGAATTCGGAAGGATGCCGTGAGCGTTTCAAATTCAGAAGTGAGCGGAGTCGGTCCGGCCGACACCGCGACGACGGAGGCCCGCACCGTTGGCCAGATCCTTGACGACGCACCGACGAGTCGATTCCACCACCGCGCCGTCCTGATCTCGGGCATGGGCTTCTTCACCGACGCCTATGACCTTTTCGTGATTGGAACCGTGGCCGCACTCGTCCAGTCGCAGTGGTCGCTCTCGACCACCGAGACGAGTTGGGTCACCGGGTCGGCGATCCTCGGCGCCTTCCTCGGTGCGATGGTCTTCGGTCGCATCGCTGACAAGATTGGACGCAAGTCCGTCTACACGGCCGTCGCGGTGATCATGGTGATCGGTGCGATTAGCTCCTCGTTCGCCCCCAACGTCTTGACCTTGGTGCTCGCACGATTCGTGCTCGGCCTCGGCATCGGTGGGGACTACCCGGTGTCGGCTGTCTTGATGAGTGAGTACGCGAACCGTAACGACCGCGGACGTCTCGTGGGACTCGTGTTCTCAATGCAGGCGGTCGGCCTTATCGTTGGACCGCTGGTCGGGTTGGCGCTGCTCTCCTCGGGATTCTCAGAGAACTTGACGTGGCGCCTCCTGCTCGGTCTAGGCGCGATCCCCGCGGCCGCGGTCATCTACCTGCGTGCACGCATGCCCGAGTCGCCACGATTCCAAGCGCACGTCCGCCATCAGAGTGAGCGCGCGGCCGCCGAACTGCACCAGTTCGCCAACGGCGCTGTGGACGCGACGGTGGTGAAGGCGAACGCGACGACGTTGATGGCTCCCCGTCAGTTCTTTGCGAATCGGCAGATGTGGCTGTTGATCATCGGTACGGCGGGTAGTTGGTTCCTCTTCGACTACGCCTACTACGGCAATACGTTGTCACTACCGAGCATCCTGCTTGAAGTGTCACCCACCGCGACGATCAAGGTGAAACTGCTACTCACCTTGGCCATGTTCGTGGTCTTCGCGTTGCCGGGGTACATCCTGGCGGTGACCAAAATAGACCGAATCGGACACCGAAGACTGCAGTCGATCGGCTTCTCAGTGATGGCCGCCTGCTTCTTACTGCTCGCGGCGGTGCCCCGGTTCACGACGATGGTGGTGCCCTTCGTGCTCATCTTCGGGTTCAGTTACCTCTTCACCGAATTCGGACCGAACACGACGACCTTCGTCCTGCCCTCGGAGGTCTTCCCGGTGGAGATGCGCACGACGGGTCATGGGATTGCTGCGGGTATCGGCAAGTTCGGCGCGTTCGTCGGTGTCTTCATGGTGCCTCGCCTGCAGGCGTCGATCGGACTGCGCGGACTACTCGTCGTCGCCGGGATATCGGCAATCCTTGGACTCGCCACCACGGCGATGTTGCCCGAGCCAGCCAAGACCTCGCTCGAGGATTCCTCCAATCGATCGGCGTAGCGTCGTCGCGCGTTGACGCTTCCCTACAATGGGCGCATGGACCTGGGGCTGGACGATCGCGTCATATTGATCACCGGGGGAACCGACGGACTCGGACTCGCGTTGGCCAAGACCCTCGTGGGCGAGGGTGCTCGGGTCGCCGTGTGCGGCCGTGATCTCGCCCGGCTCGAACGGGCGCAGGCCACGCTCGGCGACGAAGCCCTGTGCGTAGAGGTCGACGTAACGCGCGCCGGTGACCGCGAGGCCTTCGTCCTAGCCGCGAGGAACCGGTTCGGTCGGATCGACGGGCTGGTCAATAACGCCGGACGGTCGGCGGCCACACTCGTGGCGACCTCCGACGACGACGAATGGCGCGCGGACTACGAGCTCAAGGTGGTGTCGGCGCTGCACCTGGCCCGACTCGTCCTCGACGACCTCGCGGTCTCGGGTGGCGCCGTACTCAATGTCCTCGCGATCTCGGCGCGTGCCCCCGGCGCCGGATCAACGCCCACCGCAGCGTCCCGGGCCGCGGGTCTCGCGCTCACTAAGGCCCTCGCGGGCGAGGTCGGACCACGTGGCGTGCGAGTCCTCGCCATCTTGATCGGACTGGTGGAGTCCGGGCAGTGGGTCCGTCGAGCCGCTCAGACGGGCGTGCCGGTCGCCTCGATGTACGACGACCTCGCCCACAATGCCCGGATTCCGCTCGGTCGCGTGGGCCGGGCCGAGGAGTTCGCGAGCTTGGCCGCCTTCTTACTGTCGCCGCGTGCCAGTTACGTGACCGGTGTCGGCGTGAGTCTCGACGGCGGTCTGTCACCCGTCATCTGACGTTCGCTTCGCGTGCCTAGTGCTTGGTGCATTGATTCGCGTACTACGGTGTCCAGGTGCTTACGCCGACTCAACGTCCTCGCGCCAGCGGTATCAACGTTGTGACTCCCGGGCGCGACTGCTCGGTAGGACGGTTGCGATGATGGTGCTCTGGTCGGTGGTGCTCTTCGTGCACATCACGGTCGCCGCGTTCTGGGTCGGCGGTCAGCTGATGCTGTCATTCGTCGTGATGCCGGCACTTCGCCGTGATGCGACACCTCAACAGTTACGCGCGATCGCCCAATCCGCCGGTCGCCGGTTCACCGTCATCACGAACCGCGTGCTGTTCCCGACGCTGTTCGTCACTGGTCCGTTGCTCGCGTGGCACGATGGCGCGCGGTGGTCCAACCTCACGACGTCAGCGTTTGGGCATCTGTTGGTCGCCAAGGTGGCGCTCGTGGTGGTCGTCGTCGTCATGGCATCGCTTCACGGGTTCGTGGCCCGCCGTACAACGCGGCGTGGCGTTCGCATCTACGCGATTACGACCGTCATCGCGTCGGTGGGGGTTCTCGCTTTCGCCGCGTTCCTCTCAATGGCGCCGACGCCGTAGTCCGAGGCAAACTGCGCACGCCGGATGCGTTGTGGCGGAAGCAGCGACCGCCAGGGCGGAACGAGTGACGCACGGCCGCTGTTCGCGTGTCGCGAACGGTTGGGTGTCCGTTCTTTCAGCGTTGTGCGGATACGTGCTCGGCGTCGACGACCTCATACGAGGGGAAGAAGTCGGGGTCTTTCTCGTAGAGGAAACCGTAGAAGCCGCGCGCGACCTTGCGGAGAACGCCCGACACTGTCCGATGCGTTTCGGTCTTGTGTTCCATCGATAGTCTCCCAGTCCTCGATAGACGCCAACAATGATGCTGAACCACTACCACCAATCAGCCCAATCGTACGGTTGGGCTGATTCGGCGCCTGCTTGTCGTACCGGGACTAAAGTCCCGAATTCGCAGCGGTGCGCCACGGAACGCGTCGCGACCCAATCAGGCTGACTCGTCGGTAGCGAGCCGCGTTCGTCGCGGATTCGGACGTAGGCTCAGGGTCAATCTCGGTCGGCGGCAGTTGGACGAGGGTGTACGTGCTGGGAGGTGCGACGTGGCCGACTCACGGGTGCTTCATCGACTGCAACGACAGGTCGCGGACGTGGCACAGCTCGAGGGATATCTGGCCACGATGTTGGCGGCGCAACGACGGGTGGTGCACGCGAATCCCGAGGCGCTCGCGGCGTTCGACGGATTCATCACGATCGCCAAACACCACCGGGACGCGCTGGACGCGTACCGGGGCAGTGACTCTCTCGATGTGTCCAGTCCACCCCCGATCCCGTTGGTCGGTGAACGACGTGGCGAGCCAACGGTGTCCGACGCGCTGCGCGATGTCTACACGGCCTTCAACGTTGCGGCGATGAGCTACGCCATCCTCGTGGAGTTCGCCCTTCGCCTCTACGATCGTGACTTGCGCGAACTCGCCCCGCGGCACCTCAGCGAGTACACGGCTGCTGCGCAATTCACGGGTGAGCTCATCTTCAGCGCCGTGGTCGACGAACTGGTCGAGGACGGCGCGGATTGTGAGTGCATCTGTCCAATGTGCAGTATCGGTGTCTGTGGCTGCGTATCGGCGACTGGCGTCACATTCGCCGAGGCGTGGCGCGAAGCCGCTTTGACGAGTGATGGTGCCCCGGGCTTTCTCATCCAACGGCCCCGCGCGGATAGCGCTCTGCACGTCGCGGGCGTCGAGCGTGGCGACCGTGTCCTCGAGATTGACGATCATCCGGTGGCGTCGATCTTCGACATTCAGGCCGCGATCCGTGCGCATCCGATTGGCGACGACGTTCGGCTCCTTCTCGCAAGCGGGCCAGCCGTGGTCCGCCACGTGAGCGACTACCGCTGCAACTGAGTGATCTCTACTGAGTTCACTCATGCTGCACTCCTCACGGAGTTGTTCGGCCCGACTAACGCCGGGCTTCCCTTCCGCGTGTCATCGCCAGCTGCTGAGTGAGACTCAGTCTGATGCTCG
>JAJZSX010000173.1 GCA_021849435.1 Actinomycetes bacterium
GTGAAGGGCACTCCGAAGTCGCTCATCGTCTCGGCGAAGCTGATGGCGAAGGCGCTGAGCAGCGCCGGCGCAATCATCGGCACGACCGTGCGCAGCGTCGCGGCTCGTCCTGCGCCGTGAATGCGCGCCGCGTCCTCGAACTCCGAACCCAGACCGAGCAGACCGGCCGAGACGACGAAGTAGGCAAAGGGTAATGAGGCGATCGACAGAACGGTGATGATGCCGAAGGGTCCGAGGAACTCCCCGTAGAGCCATGACGTCGACACGCCGAGCGCGGCCGCCGAACCGTAGGGCTGCAGGACATCCACCCAGCTCAGGGTCATCATCCAGCTCGGTATCAGGAAGAGGAGCCACATCAGAACCGGCCAGAGTCGGCGCCCGTAGACGTTCGTGCGCTGGACGAGCCAGGCCAGCGTGGTGGCCATCGCCACGGCGAGGGTCGCGACCACGAGCGACACCCACAGCGAATTGACGATCCCTTGGCCGGTGACACCCGACAGTGCCTGAGAGAAGTAGCGCAACGTGAAGTACTGGGGACCCTGGCCAAAGAGCCGTGGGCTCGTAGCGAGCAAGAGGAAACTGCCCACCGGCGCCACGATCAGGAGACCCAGGATGATCCACAACATCGAGCCAGAGAGCGCGAGGCTCGCCCGCCGGTTCGATGTGTGCCCGATCTGAGGTGTCATCACGATCGTCCTTGCGTAGGGGACGGCACCGCGGCGAACCGCGGTGCCGTCAGGGATGGTTAGCTCGTCGGGGAGGACGCGATCTAACCGTTGTTGATGTTGTTCGTGAACCACGAGTTCACGGAGTTCTCGAGCGGACCCCACACGTAGGGGTTGATAGTCAGCATCGGCACCGAGGAGAGGGGCGGGATCACCTTGTTCGCGGGCTTCTCACCGTTGAGCACGGGCCAGAACAGGGAGTCGCCCTGGGGGTCACCGGTTTGCATCGCGTGCTGGCCCGCGCGGCTCAACAGCCAGTCCACGAACTTCTGGGCCTCGGCGCGGACGTTCTTGGGCATCAGGCCATCGATGCCGACCACGCCCGGCAGAGCAATCGCCGGCTTGAGGTAGGTCACGTGGATCGAGGGAGAGGCGCTGAGCTCCTGGCCGTAGCCGGCCGACGACTGGATGATCGCCATCTTGATCGCGTGAGACTGGATTGCACCGAGGGTCGGGCCGTTGGTCGCGTTGATCACCAGGCCGTTCGCCTTGAGTTTGGTGAGGAAGGCCTCACCGTCGCGCACCGACGCCGCCGTTGAGCCTTTGGCGTAGTGGCCCAGAAAGTCCATGATGCCCGCGATCATCGGGTACGTGGGTCCCGACTGGGTCGGGTCGTTCATGCCGAGCATTCCCTTGTATTTGGCCGCGCTCAACTGGGCCCAGGTCTTGGGCAGCTGGGACTTGGAGATCTGCGCCGAGTCATAGACCAGCGCTCCCGTCGCGGTGAGGCCGGTGGGCACGAAGCTGCCGTCGGCCGGGATGTTGGCTCGGCCCACGGCGTTGAAGCTCACCTTGGGCACGATGTGCTTGGCGAGCAGACCCTGTCGGTCGAGTGCGGCGAACGCGGTCGCCCCATCCACCCAGAGCACGCCCCACTTCGGATTGTGGCCCTCGGCCTGGATCTGCTGGAGGAGCGGTCCCGTCGAGTTGTCGTTGAGCGTGACGGCGAATCCCGGGTGGGTCGCGTTGAACGCGTCGACCGCGGCCTTGTCGTAACCTTGGGCCGAGTAGACAACGAGAGTCGGACCGGCTGCGCTCGCCATCGACGTCGGAACGAGCCACGCCGCGCTGGCAGCGAGAACGGCGGAGGCGAGAACGGCCCGCTTCATGGTGTGGTTAATCTTCATGGTCCCCTGTTTAAGGTGCGCGTCTTATCTGCGGGTGACCATCACGACACCACCGCGAAAATCCTTCGCGACAGCGGATCAATTTTTTTTCTCGCTGATCGAGTCAGTGATCCGTCGAGGTGGGACCCTGTTGGACGCGCACGACCAGCGCGAGCAACGTGATCCACACGCCGATCACCAGAGCGAGCAGCACGACCACCACCCACCGACCGATGAGACCATCGGGCCGCAGGCTCTGAACCGGTCCCGCGAAGGGGTCGGTCTGTGCGGCGGTCACCGTCAGCGCCGCGGTGGCCAGCACGGCCCCGGTCGCGTCAGTCGCCGTCGCCGCGAATCGCTGGGTTCCCGGCCACGTCGGCTGGTAGACGATCGTCGCGACGCCCGACGCGTTGGTACTCGCCGAACCCACGAGCAGCTCGGGCGCTCCCGAAAACTCCTCGAGGTGGACGTAGAACTTGACCGTGGCTCCAGCCAGTGGAGCCAAGCCCACGCCGTCGACCCGAGCAGAGAGTTGGACACCCGCTCCCGACGACGGGGCACTCGAGGACAGCGCGAGGGTGGCGTTCATTGCCGCGGCCGCGGGCAGCGCGGCCGCGGCAATGACAAAGAGCGCGACTCCACCGAGAGCGCTCAATGCGCCTCGCACTCGAGACTGACACGATCGCGTCGTCATACGCTCGCCTCCAGGTTGGCTTCATGGCCGACTCCGTCGATCTCCTCCATCTCGGCCATCGGCAGGATGGGTACGAATCGGAACACGACGAGCAACAACAAAGGAATCGCCGCGGTGGCAGCCACGGTGATCGAGATCGGCACCCACGTGAAGTGGTACGTGCCCCAATTGCCCGCCAGCACACCGGAACCCTTGAGCGGCGAGTTGACCAGCGGCTCCGTCGCGGGAGGAATCACGATGACCAGTCGCTTAATCCACAGCGCCAGGACCACGAGGGTCGAGGCGACGACGACGCCCGTCGTGGTGCGCAGGCGACGGACGGCCATGACGACCAGCGGAATCACCCCACCGGCGAAGAAGTAGATCCAGAACGGGATCGCGTAGCGCCCCGCGACGATCTGATACACCCACGCCGACGCGCCTGTCGTCCCGGAGTAACCGTCGATGAGGTATTCGGTGAACGTGAGATACAGGTACGCGGCGCCGAAGGCGATCATCACGAAGCCCAGACGCACGAAGTGCCGGGAGGAGATGTAGGCCTCGAGGTGAAAGAGCCGGCGCGCCGCGGCGACCGTGAGAACGACCAACGCCACACCCGAGTACAGCGCGGCGATGACGAAGTACACCGGCAGGATCGTCTCCATGTAGCCGGCGCGCGAAGACGAGGCGAACGCGAAGGAGAGCACCGAGTGCACCGACACGGCCATGGGGATGATCATGATCGCAATCAGCCCGATGGCGCCGTTGAGTCGACGTCTCTCGGCGGGCGTGCTGGCGTAGCGTCCCACAAGAATCCGGTAGAGGGACTTGCGTACCCGCACGCGCTTGCTCGCCGGTTCGCCCTCGAAGCGATCAAGCGCGATCACCGCGTCGGGGATCAGCGGCAAATAGAAGAACACGGCCGTCGCGAGCAGGTAGGTACTGACCGCGAAAAAGTCCCAGAGGATCGGCGACGTGAGATTCCAGTACGTCGGCCAGACGAGCTCCCAGACCTTGCTCGGATTACCGAGGTGCGGAATGATGAACGCCATACCGATAGGCAGAGTTACGAGGGCCGTGGCCTCGGCGATGCGAGTCAGTGGTGCGCGCCACTCGGCGTGGGTCAGTCGAAGGACTGCCGAGACGACGGCTCCGCCGTAACTCACCCCGATGAATGCGACCAGGTTCGCCTCGTAGATCGTCCAAAAGGCGCCGTCGTTGTATCCCGAAACGCCCAGACCGTGCGCCACCTGATAGACCCACGCGACCACGCCCAGCACCACGATGATTCCGAGGGTCACCACGGCGGGCCACCACCAACTCGGGGTCTCGAGCACCGGTCGCATCGCGGTGGCGCGCAGGTGCGCACCGGGTGACGTCACCGTGGTGTGCGAGGGGGAATTGAGAACTTCAGTCATCGCTACTCTCCTGGCGCTAGGACGCGCTCGCGTTGTTGTTCAGGTCCTGGCCGTGGCCGGGGATGTAGTACACCCGCGGGTGCGTGCCGTACTCTTCCTTGAAGACGACGGCGTCGTTCTCGGCGAGGAACGTGGAGATCTTCTCCGTGGCGCCCATGCCATTCACAGCCACGTCCGACGTGAGATCGCCGAAGTACAGGACGCCCATCGGGCAGTTCACCACGCACTCGGGCAGCTGGCCCGTAGGCAGCATCGCCGCGCAGTCAACGCACTTGCCCACGGTGCCCTTCACCTGGGGTACGGGCCACTCGGGCTCTTGGGCGAAGGGCTGGCGCGGAGCCGGGACCGGGTCCGTCCAGTTGAAGTAACGCGCGTCGTAGGGACACGCGTTCATGCAGATGCGCGTACCGATGCACTTGTGCTGATCGACGAGGACCAAACCTTCGGGAGTGCGGAAGTTGGCGCCCACGGGACAGACCGGGACGCACGCGGGATCTTCACACATCATGCAGGGCCGCGGCATGAAGTAGTCCTCTCCCGCTGCGTTTTGCATGGTGTAGACGTTCATCCACGTCTGGTCCTCGTGCAGGTAGTGCGCAGTCTGACACGCGGTGGTGCAGAGCTTGCAGCCATTGCACAGCCGCAGGTCGATGATCATGCACCACTGCTTGGTGGGTCCGGTAGGCGTCGTAGTGGAAGTCTGGGTCGCAGCGGCGACCGTCTCGGCCACTACCCCCATGACACCGAGCCCGATGCCGCCGATTGCGGCCGCGCGCAAGAAGCCTCGTCGACCGATCGTCACCTTCTCGTGGCTCGCCTTTTCGCTGGTCGCGAGGGATCCGTCGGATTCACTCATCACGCAATCACCTTGATCTTTCCTTCCATCCACTTCATCGTCGACATGGCCCCGCCCATGCCATTGGTGCCGGCGCCACACGGCGCGTAGCACTGCCACGTAAAGGTTCCGGTCTTAGTGGGCACAAACGACGCGACCACGGTCACCGACTTGCCCGTGGGTGCGACGGGAATCGGCATGTTGAACGGAAGTCCCACGATGGTGAAGGTGTGGGCGACGTTGGTGTCAGGAATCGAAGAAAGCGCCCGCCCTGCGACCAACTCTTGTCCCGTCGACGATCCAACGACCTTGTCGTACATCATCTGGGCGCCCATCAGTGGCGCCGTCCCGTCGTCGAAGTTGACGATCTTGACGGTGACGCGCTCGTTGACGTGCACCGTCCACTGCGGATTCGTGAACTGCGGTTGGTCGCCGGTACCGGGCAAGTTGCCCGTCGTCAGGATCTTCATGACCTCGGTGACGTGGCCGTGCACGGCCGGCGCGCTCGGCGTTCTTGAACGAGTTAACCCAACGACCCCTGACGCGATGCCCGCAACGAGGGCGACCGTCACCGCGAGGCCGACCAGGATTGCGACCAGCGACACCGCAACCACCACGCTGTTGCGTGCCGCCCGAACAGGTCGACGCCAGCTCAGACGACCAAGTCGTGCGAGCGGGTCGGCGGCGCCGAGCCGCGCGAGCGGGTCGGCACCAGGGCTCGACCCGCTCGCGCCAGTGGCTCGGCGAGGACTCACGCGACGACCTTTATCTTTCCGGTCATCCAGTTGTTGGTCTTCATCGCGCCGGCCATCCCCGTCGAACCACTACCGCACGGAGCGAAGCAGTTCCACGTGAAGGTGCCAACCTTGTTGGGCGTAAAGGTTGCCACCACGGTGATCGACTTGCCGGTCGGGGCGACGGGAATCGGCATGTTAAAGCCCAGCCCGGCCACGGTGAAGGTGTGCGAGATGTCGATATCCGAGACCATGCCGGCCGCCTTGCCGGC
>JAJZSX010000174.1 GCA_021849435.1 Actinomycetes bacterium
CAGGAGACAACTCGTTTCCTTGAAAACTAACGACATGCGCGACCAGACCGACACCCAACAACCGTTAGCAAGCGCCTTTTAATCCCAAGGTGCCGGGATCGAGACCCGGGCGGCCCACTGAAGTCCTGATCAAGGGCTCCTTATTATCATTGGCTCGACGATGTCTAGCCACTTGTCTAGCCACGGGACGTGGGCGCGGTGACGTGACGGGCACGAAATCCTTGTACAGAAGCTCCTCCATCGCCTTGGCCGCCTTGGCTCTCGATCCCGGCAGCAGGTGCACGTAGACGCCCTTGGTGACGCCGATCGAGGCGTGGCCGAGCTGATCCGCGACCGCTTCCAGGGGAACGTCCATCGAGAACATGAGCGAGGCGCACGAGTGGCGCAGTTCGTGAATCGACCAGTGCCCGAGCCCGGCCTTCTCGGTGATCCGGGGGACGCCCTTGCCGAAATCGCCCGGGTCCAGGGGGTGTCCGTAGGTCGAGGTGAACATGAGGTTCTCGTCGTTGCGCCACGCGTCGCCACGAAGCAGGGCCTCCTCCTCTTGGCCCCGACGATGACCTTCGAGCAGATCGACGAGCGGCGGCGATAGGTGAAGCGTGCGCCGACTTCCTTTGGTCTTTAAGTCGCTCAAGTGCACGCCGGAGTTATCGCGCACCAGTTGACGACGGACCGTTATCACCACCGCGTCTTGTGTGAGCTCAATATCCGACCACGCGAGACCGATGATCTCACCACGACGCAACCCGAGCAAGAGAGCCAAGGTGTAGGCCGCCCCGAGGCGGTGTTCCTTGCACGCGGCCAAGAAGATCTGCGCTTGCTCGGGGGTCATGGTTCGACCCTCACGGTGAGGCAGTTTTGGACCCTCGGCGATCGCCGCCACGTTGCGCGTCACCAAGCCGTCCTGCTCGGCCATGCGCAGTGCTCGGCGAAGCGTGGCCCGCGCCATTCGCTTGGTGGACGGAGAGAAGCCACTCTCCCCGAGTGCAATCATCATGGCGTTCACGTCAGTGGGCGTCAATTTATTGAGGCGAATCTTGCCGAGATGGCGAACCAGGTAGAGACGAACCACGCGCGCGTAGATCTCCTCGGTTCGCACCGACACGGTTCCAGGAATCCTCTTGGTTAGCCACGTCTCCAGGTACTGCTCGACGCTCAAGCGTTCCGAGGCGAGTTGGGTGCCGTGAATCTTCTGGGGCTGCAACTCTCGCATCTTGTGCAGCGCCTCGGCCTGAGTCTTGGCTTGAAACGTTCGACGCTTGCGCTTGCCGTCGACCCAGCCCAGGTCGATCGAGGCGACCCACTTACCATCTTTGGTCTTGTAGACCGAACCTTCTCCGTTGCCCCGTCGACTGGTCACGTGGTCTCCTTCTTTAGTAGAAAACGTAGGTGATTCGAGAACGTCGTGCTGGATCTAGTACTCACGTCCACCACCCGCCACAAAATCCTCAACATCGCTGACTCTGATCCGTCGCGACCGACCGATGTAGACCGACGGCAGACTTTCCGATTCCAGCAGTTCGTAGACCTTGGAACGACTGATGGAGAGCGCCGCACCCACTTCGGGCACGGTGAGGAGGAGCTTCTGAACGGGTAGGCCTTTCTGGAGGGCCATGTCATCCTTGATGAACGATTCGGCGCGCCGTTGCCAATCGGTGGAGGTCAGTTCCCGCTCCACGAGGATCGCAACGTCCTCTCTACGCGCAAGATCGACTGCAACCAGCTCGTCGGCGCGACAGCGTTGCAAGACTTCGATCGCCTCACTCGCCTTCATCGTTGCCCCCCTCGCTGGTCGCTGGACATTTCGCTCTCTCCGGTGATCGGGGACGTAGTGGCGCACGACGTCATCGAAGTTCTTGAGAATTCTGACGTCCACTTGTGTTCGATGTCCGTGAACGTTTCCGCCTCGCTCCGACGTTCGTCACGAGCTTCCAGCCGCGAATGAGCTCTGACACTTTGACCTTGCGCCGCCAGCCACTCGTCCCCGGCGGTCCGCCACCCCGTACCCACCCATTTCCAGACGCCCAGTGCAATCGCGGGCGATGGAGCAATCGCTGTTCCCTGGCGTCGTTGAACCTGCCACGCCTGACGTTGCGACCGCAAGAATGAGAACGTGACGGAGTAGCGCCTCGACTTGGTAAGCCAGTGGCCACCAAAACCAAGTGAATGGGCCCACGCTCGAAGTCGAGTTAGGTGCGCGAGCACACCTAGATTCCAAGCGGTCTCGACCAGTCGACGAAGGTGTCCGGTGACGCCGCGCGCGTCGAGATCGTCAAGGCTCGTTAGCCGCCGGTCCAATGCACCCACGTCGTCAGTTGATTTTGTGGCGTACTTGGCGACGTAATTGGCCACGGCTCGCGAACTCCTCGATGTTAAAGTTCCGTCACTATCGCGATCACTCGTTCGAACTCCATTTTGTTCGTGAGCTGCAATGACTCGAAGGTCGAGTTGTTGACCCCAGCAGGCCAGTCCGAGTACCTCATCAGAGAATCCCCTCGGCAGTGGCGCTGAGACCTTCGAGACGGCGGCGTGAATCGCCGCGATCAGCATCGAAGTAGTGACACCGACCCTCGGTGCCGTGCACTCGTCGTCGCGTTCGTCTAAACGGATCACGGCGTGTAAGTGCACGACACCTCTGCGCTGGAACTCGGCGACCTTGGCGAACGAGAGACGAAGTTCGCGATCCAACTGCTTGACGTCGACGCCAAGTTGTTTGGCCAACTCACGACGAATATAGATTGTCGTGCGACGCCAGAGTTCTGGACACGTGGCGTTCCAGAGGATCGAGCGCTCGTAGTCGTAACAGTCCGGGCACAGCGGATCTCCGAGTACCAACTCATCCTTGCGGTGTCGCTGCCAACACGTGAGCGACTTACCATGCACGCAGCGTTGCTTGGTCGCGCCAGGATGACACGGTGCGCGATCACCCGAGCGCGTCCCGTGAACCGCACCAAAACTCGGCGCGGTGAACGTAGCAAAGACCATCGGGTGGGCCGACACCGATTCGGGCACGCCCTTGCCACCCGACATCCCGGCTCGCACGAGCATCCGCGCGTCGGCGCCGTACGTGGCGGCGCACGAGGGACACCGCGTGGCGCGCCTCGTGCCACAGGCCTTCAAAAGAACACCGTCGGGCTCGTCGTTCGTTGAATACGTGCGGAGAATCTCTCCGGTCGTGCGGTCCACTGACGCCACGGCGCCAATGAGACGAATGGGATGTGAGCACCAGCCACATCGCTCACCCTGGTCATTGAAACTGGCCAGCGTTGCAGCACTGCGCGACCTCGCGATGACCCCGCTGAGGACTCGCTCGTCGAGTAGCGCAGTGAGAGAAGACGATGGCATTAGTAGCTCACCGGTCCCGCTGGTAGACCACGCAGTTGACGGGCCCGTCGCACCAGCGTCCGCAGGTCATCGTCACTCAGGTGAAAGCCCTTCAGTCGCACCGGGGTGTCCCCTTCGTGCAACAACAGCCCGACTCCTCGGTGAGCGCCGGCAATGTCCGACGCCGAGAAACCCTCTGACGCCCAGCCAGCCCCGAGCACCGTGTCACTCGCGTCGCGCGTCGCACAGCGCAGCGCCCAGCGAAACCCAAAGAGATCACGCAGGGCCGACGGCACGATATCCGTCGAGGGCTTCTGGGTGGCCGCCAGCACGATGATCCCAGCGGCTCGTCCTCGTGCCACGAGACCTCGCAGCAGTTCGGCGAAACGCTGGGCGGACTTCTTCTCGATCCCCGCGACGTAGAGTGCGAGCTCATCAATCACGACCACGTGCAGACGTAGCCCCTCGGCGCGAATGACTTTGCGCACACCGCGACGCAGGAGTTCTTGATAACGAACATCCATCTCGACGGTCAGCTCTTCGAGGACCGTGATAGCGCGTTGCACGTCGTGGCCGACAAAGACCCGTGCGCACGCTGACCACGCACTTAGTTCGACCACCTTGCCGTCGAAGAGCCAGAGGTCCACTTCGGGGTCGAGGGCCGCCGCCGCGACGAGCAACGACAAGGCCACCGACTTGCCCGCGCCCGGTTCGCCACCGATCAGCACGTTCCGCTCGGGTAGTGACAGCGTCACGATCTCACCCTCCTCGTCGACGCCGACGGGGATCGGGTCCCACAGGGTGACGTGTGGTGCGTCGAGCAGGGGGAAGCGAAGGGCCGCCTCGTCGAAGGGGTCGTGGCGGGTGATGATCAGTGACACGAGGTTTCGCTTCGCCGCGTTCGCCACGCAGCGCACTTGGCGCACCCCGAGCGACGCCGCGAGGACCCCTTCGGCCTTCACGAGGTCGTCGATGGACGTGCCGCGCCAGAGCACAAGATCGACACGGTCACCGAAGGTCGTGCGCGTGATCTTGACGATGCGAGGTCGCTTCTCGCTCAGCACTCCGGGCAGCGCGTGGAACGCCGCTTCGAGGTGTCGACGCACGCTCGCTCGGTGCAACAGCCGCCCGAGGAATCGGCGAAGTGGACCGACGCAGAGGACCGTCGTGACGAGTGCGACCGGAGCGGCGATGGCAAAGAACAGACCGAGGCGCACGTAGAGCCAGACGCCGAGTCCGGTGGGGACGGCGAGCAGCACGAGCTCGACGCGCCAGACGGCGAGCAGGCGCAGCAGTTCATCGAGCATCTCGTCGGTCATTGAACGTGAGTTGGTGGGAGAGTTCATTGGAAATTCCTTTCGAGAACGGGAAGATGCCCCGAGAGAGAGTTCTCTCGGGGCACACCTCCTTAGGCCGCGACCGGGGCCCTGGTCGCCGGACCGGACAGGACTTCCACTCGCTCGGCGCGGAAACTCACGCCGTTGCGATCACCCATGGCCCACGTGGTCGCCACGAGCCCGGTCACCTTCACCTGGCCGCCGAGCACGAGACCCTTGGGCTCGGTGCTCACCTTGACGTTGATGATGTCCGCGCCGTCACTGCCGAGGGCGACGACACTGACGGTGAAAATCGGCTGGCCGTCCGCGTCGACGCGGGGTTGCTTGGAATCAAAGTCGAGTACCGGCTGAGGTGGAGCCACGACGATGAAGGTGAGGTTGATGGTTTCAATAGGGAGGCGCATGGCGCTCCTTTCATGGTGAGTACTTCTCGTCGCACGTTGCGACCTCACCATCAAGCCCGAAAGTTGCGGAACTTTCGCCCACTGGCGCGACGTTGCGACACACTTTGCGGAAACTTTGAAAGTTCTTGAAAGTTCCGATGCGCCGTCGCGGGTCCGGTCACGTGGTTCATTTTGATAGTGCGACGTGGCAGAGTGGGTCAATGAGGAATGAACGTCTCGAAGCCGCCATGGCCAAAAACGATCTGTCCCCGGAAGGGCTCGCCGAGGCCGTGATCAAGTCACCCAACGCCGTCAACAAGTGGCTGAATGGAACCATCCCTCATCTGAAAACTCAAATTGCCATCGCCGAAGAGTTGGAAGTGGACCGCTTGTGGTTATGGCCCCGCGACGAGGTCGGCGTTGCGGCGGCCCGTGAGGAGATCGTGCGAGCCTGGGCGCGCCGTTCGGACTGTCCGCCCGACTACTGGTGGAAACTCATCGTGGACGCCAAGCAGCACGTTGACATCCTCGGCTACGCCGTACTGTTCCTGACGGAGAACCACCCCGACCTGACGAGCGTGCTAAGCGAAATCATCAAGAACGGCGGCTCGGTGAGGATCGTCATCGCCGATCCCGGTGGTCAGGCCGCGCGCGATCGCGACACCGAGGAAGGACTCGACGGTCTGCTGCTCGCGAGAATTCAGT
>JAJZSX010000175.1 GCA_021849435.1 Actinomycetes bacterium
GATCCCCGCGATCTGTGGCGTCGTGTCGCGCCGAGCCTCAACACGGCAGGTGACCGCGATCACTGACAGTTCAGAGAGAAAGTAGTGATGGTTCACAGGATTTTCTAAGGATTCTAAGAATGCTCTCGCTAGCATTCAAGAAAAGATTATTTCCGAGGCAGCCATGACCCAGGACAATCGAGAGAGCACCAGTTCCGTCGTCCTCGAGGTCGTCACGTCCATGCTCTGGCGCCACGACGAGACCGAGCTGCGAATCGCCGACGTCTGCCGCGCGACCGGACTGTCCTCGAGCGTGATCTACAACCACTTCGGCTCGCGCCAGGGGCTGGTCGACGCCGCCTACCTCTCGCTCTACTGCCAGGCCAGCGAGCAGATGCTCAGCCAGCTGCGCCGCGACACCGAGAACATCGACAGCCTTGGTGCGTTCTACGACTACCTGCACGGTCAGGTCGACGACCCCGAGCGCGCCAACTACTGGCTGGGACTTCGACAGATGCGCCTGCGCGTGGCGACCGCGGCGGTCGCGCGCGCGGGTCTTCGCACCGACTTCGCCGCCGCCCAGGATCGACACCTGGACGAGCTCGCGAAGTTCCTCGGTGAGCTCCAAGAGCGCGGCCTCGTCAGAACCCAGCTATCACCCGATCAATTGGCTCGCGTCTTCGAGGCCTACGTGCTCAGCCACACCTACAACGACATCGCCCTGCACCCGGCGAGCAGCGTCACCTGGGTCGACACCCTCTGGACCTTGCTCAATCCCCACATCGCAGCAACGAACTAGCCCCGGCCCAGACCCGAGCCGGGGCCAGTCGTCGCTACTGGGAGATGGTGATCAGGCGCACGAGCTGAGCGCGCGTATGCGTGATCACGACGAGCTGCACGCGAAGGTGCAAGCGAGACTTCAAGATTCTCTCAGCCAGAACACCACGAGCCCGGGCCAGGGCCAGGTTGCCCGGCGCAAAGGCGACGATGCGCACGAATGAGTGATTCGTCAAGCGGTTGTCGAGGACCAGAATTGCGTGGATCTGGTTTGCGTAGAGGTGCGGGCTAAATCCCCTAAAACCCAGGGTCAACGGAGCCGGCTTGGGCAGCAGGGCGATTGTGATCGTCGTGGCCGCCGAGGAGATCGGCTGGTAGTTGCCGCTCGCCGCCTTGGTCGCGACGATCACGCACGTGCCGAGGTTCTTGTAGAACAGTCGGTTGCCCGAGAGCGCGCAGAGCGAGGTGCCGGCATTCGCGACCGAGAAAGTCACCGTTCCGGTGCCGCTGCCCCCCGACGTGGCGAGTGCGAGGCTGCGCCCTAACCAGCCCTTGAGCTTGGTGATAACGAGCGGCGCCTGAACCGAGCCGAGCGTGATCCTCACGGAGTCGGTCACGCTGAGACTCGCCCCGGTGAAAACGAGGCCGTAGACACCTCCAGAGGTGCCGGTGATTGCCAGTCCCGAGAAGCGCGCGACACCCGACACAATGTTGGCTGTCGAACCCGCACTGATGGCGCCGCCCGTCCCAAAAGCGATCCCCGCAGTAATGACGCCTGTCGTAGTCGTCACGATGTTGCCGCCCGAGTCCTCTACCGCAACTACTGGCTGAGTCGCCAACGCGGCTCCATTTTGTGCCAACGTACTGGGCTCTGTCGTGATGACGAGTTTGCTAGCCGGTCCCACATAGACCGTGATGTTCGTCGATGTGGCAGTCGTCAAGGTACCATCACTGAAGGTCAGTGTGTAGGTTCCGGCCAATGCGTTGAGAGCGAGACCGTAAAAGGTGGCGACGCCGCCCACCGCAGTCTGGGCGTTCGCGCTGACCGAGACACCCCCAGCTGTGATACGCGCCACCACGACGGAGGAGTCACTGGTGACAACATTGCCATTGGCGTCCTCGACCTTGACGACCGGCACTTGGGCGAGCGCGACTCCGCTCGCAACGGTCGGCGATGGCTGTGTGGTGATAACGAGCTTCGTAGCCGCCGCTGACGACACGCTCACCGAGGCCGATACAGCCGACGACAGCGGATTATCCGTAAAGGTGAGCGTGTAGGTCCCGATCGGGGCATTGAGGGCCAGGTTCGTGTATGTCGCGACACCCGCCACTGCTGACACGGTCCCGTAACTTACGCTGTACGCGCTCGAAGTGATCGTGGCCACAACGCTCGAATAATTCGAGGTGATGACGTTGCCACCCGAATCTTCAATCTTGACGACCGGCTGGACGGCCAGTCTTGCGCCGCTCGCAACCGTCGAGGAGGGCTGCGTGGTAATGACGAGCTTCGTGGCCGCGCCTGCGGAGATGGCGATCGTGCCGGACACCGCGCTCGTAAGGGAGCCGTCCGAGAAGGTGAGCGTGTAGTTGCCGGCGAGAGCACTCAGGGTGAGGCCACTAAAAGTTGCGTAACCGCCCGAAACAACTGCTGTGGCGTTCAGAACCGACACGCCGCCGGTCGTGAACGCGGCGCTCACCGTGGAAGTGTTGCTCGTGACGAGGTTACCGCCGGAGTCTTGGACGGCGATGACCGGCTGTGTGCCTAGAGCAACGCCGTTCGTTGCGCTCGTTGACGGCTGAATGATCACTGACAATTTCGCCGCACCGCCCGTTGACAACGCGATCGAGTTCGACGTCGCGGTGGCGAGCGAGCCGTCGGTGAAAGTCAACGTATAGCTCGAAGCCGAGGCGTTGATGGCCAGGCCCGAGAATGTGGCCACGCCATTGACCGCCGTCACAGTGGCGTTTGTGAGCGACGAACCAGCACTCGGTGAGGTCAAGACCGCGGTAACCGTTGAGGAATCGGACTTCACAATCGTGTTACTCGAGTCCTCGACATTGACCACGGGCTGGGGGATCAGCGGTGCACCGCTCGTTGCTGAAGTGGGCGGCTGGGTCGCGATCACCAAGTGAGTAGGCGCGGTCGACATCAGAATTGCACTGGATGCAGAAGACGTGAAGGTTCCGTTGCTGAACGTGAGTGTGCAGGACGTGTTGGATGCGCCGGTCATTGTGAGCCCCGAGAATGTGGCGACGCCCGCCACAAACGTGCCGGACGGGTTTCCGCCCGTGATTGTGCAGGCTCCCGTTACGGCCGCCGTCGCCGTTCCAGTGCCGACACTCGTTACCACGTTCCCACCTGAATCTTCAACTGCCACTACCGGCTGCTGAACGAGGGCCACACCGGAGACTTCCCCTGGCGAGGGCTGACGGGTGATCGCCAGCTGCGTCGCGGCTCCCACCGACACCGACAGCGACATCGACGTCGGCGTCAGAGACCCATCGGAGAAGGTAACCGTGTAATTACCAACGGGCGCGTTCGCCACCAGTGAAGAAAAGTTTGCGACGCCACTGGCGGCGACTACTGAGTTGCCCGCTAGGGACGCGCCACCGGAAGTTGGCGTGATTGTGGCTAGGACGGTCGATCCATCCGACGTCACGGTCGCCCCTGTTGAGTCTTGAACGGCGACCTGGGGCTCAACCAAAAGGGTCGCCCCGCTCGCCGCACTCGACGATGGCGTATTGATGATGCCCAGCTTGGCCGCAGCCCCAGAGGCACCAGCGACTCCGGCGACTCCAACTACGACTCCAGAAGCGAGTAATGACACCACGGTGACCGCGCTGATCACGCGGTGGCGGGTTCGATTCGTGACGGGGTGAAGTCGACGCATGTTTCTCCTCATCGAAAGGTGGGTTCTCCTATCGACGTTATGGGCATGACCATGTTGGGTCAATCCCTAGCGACGTTCAGGTTCCTCCTCAAACCACAAGCGAGAGTCCGAATCGAAAGTTGTAACTCAATCGACACATAGGGATACGTCGATACTCCGACGACTTCTGACCTGACTGCAAGTTCGAATCGACGTGTTCTCTTAGTAACCACACACGGTTCACTTCGAGAATCGACTCTAAGTACGTATGCCCACCACCGAACCGGCTGGGCACCAGCGTATGCTCGACGCCGATCCTCTAGTGATCGGGACCGAAGATCACGATATCTCCGTCATTTCCGCCACGAAGTGACCGAACTGCGAGAGCGACGATTCCCACCATGACAGCCTCCAGCAGTCCGATTCCGATCCAGCCAACGGTCACGAGGAAGAAACCAATTGCGAGCCCGCCGAAGAATCCGTCGTGGATCATCGCGGCTAACCACAACGGGAACCACGCCCACAGCCACGACACAAAGGGAGCGACGAGGACCGCCGCCACACGACGACGCCAACCGAGGATTGCGCCAAAGATGATCGACGTCGCCACTCCGATCCAGCCCACAATGTCAGCGCGGCCCACTCGAGCCTCAAGACAGAAGATGACGATCGCCATCACAATGGCCCAGAGAGTCATCGCAACCGATACTTGACCCCGGCTCCGGCGCCTCACCTCCACAAACACCCCGTCCATGTCTCCAAACTAGGCCCCAAGCGTCACACGTTGCGCCACGTCGGGTGGGAATCGGAAGCGGGATGCCTTAGGGGTTGACACAGATTCCGTAGTCACGGCGAGTTCGTACGGAATCGACCACCGGCCATTCACGTTCTCTGCCATCTGATCTACCAACGTGACGCCCCACTGTCCGCCCCAGTAGCCTGCCACTATGGCGCGCGGCGTGATCGCCCTCTTGGGCTCGGGTGAGACCGCCCCCGGGATGACGAAGGTTCATCGACGCCTCCTCAGCCGTCTCGGCGAGGTGCACGCGATCAACTTGGACAGCCCCTACGGCTTCCAGGAGAACGTTCCCCAGATGACGACGAAACTCGTCAACTACTTCGCGACATCATTGCAGACGGTACTCCACCCGGTTTCCTTCAGATCCTTTGAAAGCGCCAGTGAGGTCGAGCGAACAATCGTGCGACAACTTGTGCGAGAGGCCAACTACGTCTTCGCCGGACCGGGGAGTCCCAGTTACGCGCTGGCCCAATGGCGACCTCTCAACATAACCGAGGAGTTCGAACGCGTTCTCGATGCCGGCGGCACGCTCTGCTTCTCGTCGGCCGCCGTCGTCACTCTCGGCCGCTATGCCGCGCCTATCTACGAGATCTATAAGGTGGGCACCGCTCCCTACTGGCTCGAGGGGCTCGATCTCCTCGGAGTCGCCGGACTCTCGTGTACGGCCATTCCCCACTTCGACAACGCCGAGGGCGCGAATTACGACACCCGATTCTGCTATCTCGGTGAACGACGACTCGAGTACCTCGAATCACTCTTACCCGAAGACGTGGCTACCCTGGGCGTTGATGAACATACCGCTCTTATTCTCGACCTCGGGGCCGACACCGCTGAGGTGACGGGACGCGGGAACGCCTACTGGCGACGTTCGGGTTCAACACGAATACTGGAAAACGGAGCAACGGTCCCGCTACCCGAACTTCGAAATGCGCCCACCCTCCAGCGACCAGACGAGGGATCCATCGCCGAGATCGAAAGCGGGAGTGATGTGATTGGGCTCGCCGGCTTAATCGAGGTGAACGACCCTCGATCCACAGAAGCACTAGCACAGTTGGTCCGCAGGGCGCAGGAGAAATGCGACCTTGGAAGCGGTACAACAGCACTCATCAAGGGCATCATTGCGCTTCGCGATCAAGTCAAGTCCGAAGGCAATTACCAGCTTGCTGATCAACTCCGCGAGATTCTTACGGCTTCCGCAATTGAGGTGCGTGACGAGCGAGGCGCCACCACCTGGCGGGCTCTCACCGACTGATTCAACACTCGCGCCCAGAAGCGCTTGAGGGCCTGGTGTGCAACTACTCGACATCCTCGACGTCAGAGTTGA
>JAJZSX010000176.1 GCA_021849435.1 Actinomycetes bacterium
GTTCAGAACGCGCAGGGTAGCCCCAGCACGCAGTACACCGACGCCCAGGCGGACATTGCCAAGGGTGCCAAGGTGCTGGTCTTGGACCCGCTCGACTCGACGACCGGAGCGGTGATTGAGGCCTACGCGCGTGCGCGCGGCGTGGCCGTCATCGACTACGACCGTCTGACTCTGGGCGGAGCCCGCAGCTACTACGTCAGCTTCAACAACGTCTCGGTGGGCACCCTTATCGGCACGGGTCTGATGAGCTGCATCAGCGCGTGGAACGTGAAGAACCCCGTTGTCTACGTCATGCGCGGTGCGCCGACCGACAACAACGCGACGCTGTTCGCCCAGGGCTACAACGCCGTGCTGGCAAAGGCCGGTGTGAACACGATTGCGGAGAACACGGGTACGTGGACTCCCAGCGTGGCGCTGACCGACTTCCAGGGCGCCTACACGGCGCACCCGAACATCAACGCGGTTTTGACGCCCAACGATGAGAACGCTGCTCCGATCATTAGCTACCTGCAGTCCAAGGGACTTGCTCCCAAGACGATTCCCTTCACGGGCCAGGATGCTACGTTGACTGGTTTCCAGAACATCATCTCGGGCTACCAGTGCGGAACCGTCTACAAGCCGATCTGGCTCGAGGCTCAGGCCGCCGCCGCGCTCGCGATCTACCTGCGCGCGCACGTCAAGCCGCCGAAGGGTCTCGTGAACGGCACGTCGATTGACTCTGCAGCCACGATCAACAGCCTGAAGAAGGTGCCGTCGGTTCTGCTGACCGCAACCTGGGTGACCGCGGCGACGGTTGAGAAGACTGTCATCAAGGACAAGGTCATCAAGGCCTCGGATCTGTGCACCAAGACGGCACCGACCGTGGAAGGTAAGACAGTCCCGACGTACGCGCAGGACTGCACCACCTACGGCATCAAGTAGTCCAACATGACGAACAACTCCGGGCCATCAGGGTCGATGGCGTCCAACAGCGGACCCGCATCCCCTGGTGACCCGGGGTTGTCTACGTCACTGCTGTCCCTGAGGGGAATATCGAAGAACTTCGGCGCAGTTCAAGCCGTGGAGAACATCAACCTCGATATTCCCCCGGGACAGGTGACCGCGCTTATGGGCGACAACGGCGCGGGCAAGTCGGTCCTGATCAAGACGATCTCGGGCATCTGGGCTCCGTCCAGTGGCCAGATGTTCTGGAAGGGCCAAGAGGTGCACATCCATACGCCGCGTGACTCCGAGCACCTCGGCATCGCCACCGTGTATCAGGACCTCGCACTGTGCGACAACCTCGACATCGTACAGAACATGTTCTTGGGCCACGAGAAAGTCAAGGTGGGTCTCCTCGACGAGATCAAGATGGAGTTGACCACCAAGCAGACGCTGGCGGATTTGTCGGTGTCGACAGTCAAGTCGGTGCGTCAACTCGTCGGGTCTCTCTCTGGGGGCCAGCGCCAGGCCATCGCGGTGGCCCGTGCGGTCATGCGCGACTCACAGCTTGTCATCATGGACGAGCCCACCGCGGCCCTAGGCGTGTCGCAGACGGCCCAGGTGCTGAGCCTCATCAAGCGGCTGGCCGAGCGCGGAATCGCCGTTCTGGTGATCTCGCACAATCTCAACGACGTCTTCCAGGTGGCCGATCGGGCTGCGGTCATGTATCTCGGGTCCCTGGTTAGTTCCGGGCCCATCTCCAACTACGACACGTCGAGTGCGGTCGAGCTGATCACCACCGGTGAATCGAGCCGGGTGCCGCCGACGACCGTGGCGTCCTAAACGAACTGAAAGGTCAACCTTGTCGCTGTCAGCCGAGGACACCTCATTAGAACACCACCACAGTCCGGGCGAGTCCGGTGTGATGGGCCAGGTACGTAGGCTCTGGCGTGGCGACAGCGGCATGGTGCCGATCGTCCTGGGACTCGCCATACTCGTCATTTACTTCCAAGCGCGTAATTCGGTCTTCTTATCGGCCGGCAACGTGACGAACCTCTTCGTTCAAGCGACGGTCTTCATCTTGTTGGGTATGGCGGAAATATGGCTTTTGCTGCTTGGTGACATTGACCTGTCGGTCGGCTACACGATGGGCGTGGGCGCGGCAATCACCGTGATCCTCGTAGACCACCAGTTCCACTGGCCGTGGTACGCGGCGTTCGCCGTCACTATCTTGGCGACAACGGGCATCGCCACGCTTCAGGGGCTGATTGTCATCTTCTTTCGATTGCCATCGTTCATCGTGACCTTGGCCGGCCTCTTGTTCTGGGAGGGCATGCTGATCAACCTCGTCGACCACCAGGGAATCGGTGGCTCGATCTCCAACGAGAACAAGATCCTCTACAACCTCGTCAACGGCAATTTCACAACCGTGTTCACGTGGATCTTCATGGTCGTCGTGGTTCTCTTCATGGCCCAGTCGATGGTGCGTGCCGACCAGCGCCGACGCGCGAGTGGGTTGGTGACACGTGCACGGATGGTTCTAGCGTTCAAGATTGGCGTGCTCGCGGTGACTGGAATCGCGCTCGCGTTGCTCTTCAACGCCAATCGTGGCACCTTCATCGTCCTGCAGGGAATGCCCTACGCGATCCCGATCGACTTCGCGGTGCTCGCCGCGGGCAGCGTCATTCTCACCAAGACCAAGGCGGGACGCTACATCTACGCGATCGGGGGCAACAGCGAGGCGGCGCGCCGCTCTGGCATCAACGTCAATCGTTACCGCCTCCTGGCCTTCGCGCTGACGGGCCTGACGACGGGGATAGCCAGCCTGCTCTACGCCTCGCGACTGGGCGGGATCTCGGACAATATTGACAGTTCGCTCGTGCTCTACGCCGTGGCTTCGGCGGTCATCGGCGGCACCAGTCTCTTTGGTGGTCGGGGCAAAATGATCCACGCGGTCATTGGCGGCATCGTCATCGCGACTATCTACAACGGTATGGCCTTGATCAGCATCGGGCCGGCCACTCAGTACATGGCGATCGCGCTCGTGCTTCTCGCCGCCGTCACCATCGACTCCATCGCGCGACGCGGCAGCACCACGAACTAACAAGCCGATGTCGATTCGGGCGGATCAGAAGAGGTAGGCAAGGTCCGCGCGTCGGACCTTGCCGTTGGATGTGCGAGGTATCGCCGTTACATAGCGGATCTCCTTGGGCTTCGCCCATGGTCCGATTCGTTCGGCCGCCATCGCGCGAAGTTCCTTGTCACATCTAGAGCCGTCGGTGACGACGAGGGCGACGATGCGTTCGCCCCACTCCTCGTCAGAGACGCCGGTCACCGCGACGTCGCGCACGACGGCGACACTCGCGAGCGCGGCCTCGAGGTCCTCGGGCCAGACCTTTTCGCCCCCGGTGTTGATGACGTAGGCGAGGCGCCCACGCACGCGAACCCGTCCGGCGTCGACTTCGCCCGCGTCACCTGTAGGGAACCAGTCTTGGCGCCCGTCGGGGCCGAGGGCGCGCGGGCGCACCGCATCGCGATATGAGCGAAAGAGGGTGGGCGAACGCACGAGGAGCTCGCCGTTGACGCTTGCGACGTCGACGCCGGCCAGGGGATAGCCGTCGTAGACGATCCCTGATCCGGTTTCAGTCATGCCCCACGTCGTCACAACGTTCTCAGGCAGTTCGTGGGGCGGCCGCGCCCCGCCGAGGAGGACGGTTTCGTATCCTGAGAGGTCGTGGCGCGCCAGCTGGGTCCGCACGACGGCCACGTGTGTCGCACCGCGTCTTGGTCCGTCACTGATGTCTTGGACGTCGCCCCAGACGAGCGCGCCGTCGGCGAAGATCGCACGAAGGATGACCGCGAGTCCGCCGATGTGGGTTGCGGACAGGCACGGATACCACACGGGCGCCGCGCCGTGGCTGAGCGCCGACTGTGTCATCGCGGCGCTCGCCGTGAGCGCCTCCCAGGTCAGCTCGGCCGCCTTGGGCCGTCCTGAGGATCCTGATGTGAGCATGACGAGTCCGATTTGGGCGTCGACTGGTCGACCGCCCTTGAGGCTGAAGAGTCCGGTCCCGTCGTCGAGATGGGTTGCACCTAGCGTGCTGATCTGCGCGTCGCGCTGGCGAGATGACAGGCGCCGGTCGAGTACGCAGAACGCGTGGTGAGCGTCGACATGGCGGCGCAGCGCGACTTCGAGGTCGGGGCCGAGGTCGATGTCGAGGGCGATGAGCTCGGACACGCAGAGACCTTAGGTCCTCGGCCGAGTTCATGACGTGAAAACGGCCATGGACACCGCGACACGAACGGGCGAATCGTGTTCCACTCGAGGCCCTCTGGAAGGGCATGCGTTGCGCCAAGGGTGTCAATTCGTGGTCTATTGGAAGCACAGACGAGGCGTAGAGGGGCGATCTGCACGATCATCGCGTTCATCTCACCGGCCGATCCCACCTCAAGGCGATCGACGACTCGCCGTGGCGCTTCACTCACACGATCACGAAAAGTCGGGTGACCGCGCCAGGCTCTGGGTTCTGATGGGGCTGGCGTAAGGGACGATAGCGTGGTTCCTATGGCTGACACTGTGATTCAGGGACCCCCCATCGACCCCGTTGAGGCGTTTCGCTCAACACCGCTTCCCGTCTGGGAAGCCCGTGGCGAATGGGTCGACATCCGTTACGAGGTGGCCGAGGGCATCGCTCGGATCACCATCAACCGACCGGAGAAGCGAAACGCGTTTCGCCCCCAGACGCTCTTCGAACTCGCGCGCGCCTTTGACATGGCCCGTGACGACATCAGCGTGGGGGCGATTATTTTGACCGGACAGGGTCCTGACGCATTTTGCTCGGGCGGGGACCAGTCGATTCGCGGCAATGACGGCTATCTGGGCGACGACGAGGTGGCCCAGCATGGGATTGGCCGACTGAACGTTCTCGACCTGCAGGTTCAGATCCGACGTCTGCCCAAGCCGGTCATCGCCTCGATCGCCGGCTACGCCGTGGGTGGCGGGCACATCTTGCACTTGGTGTGCGACTTGTCGATCGCTGCGGACAACGCGCGATTCGGCCAGACTGGCCCTAAGGTCGGCTCCTTCGACGGTGGATACGGTTCGTCGCTGCTCGCGCGCACGATCGGCCTTAAGCGAGCTAAGGAAGTGTGGTTTCTCTGTCGTCAGTACGACGCGGAGACCGCGCACGAGTGGGGTCTCGTGAACACGGTCGTTCCTCTCGTCAATCTCGAACGCGAGACCGTCGCGTGGTGTCGCCAAATCCTGACCCTCTCACCGATTGCCCTGCGCATGCTTAAGGCAGGTTTCAACGCCGCCGACGATGGTCTCGCGGGGGTCCAGCAGCTTGCCGGTGACGCGACCATGCTCTTTTACATGTCCGAGGAGGGCCAGGAAGGTCGCAACGCCTTCGTCGAGCGGCGAGCACCCGACTTCTCCAAGTTCCCTAAGCGTCCGTGAGCGACGCGCCGGGCCGGGTGCGTCGCTGGGTTCTGGCCGCTCGCCCGCGCACGTTGCCGGCTGCGCTCGTGCCGGTCGTGCTCGGAGCGGGTCTCGTTCGACCGTCGGCGATCTGCTGGGGGCTGAGCGCCTTGTGCGTGGTGGTGGCCCTCGCTCTTCAGATCGGTACCAACTATGCGAACGATTACTCCGACGGTCAACGCGGGACCGACGAGCAGCGCGTAGGACCGTTTCGCCTCACCGCCTCGCACCTTGTGACGGCGTCGTCGGTGCGCCGCGCCGCGTGGCTGTGCTTTGGGCTCGCCGCGCTTGCCGG
>JAJZSX010000177.1 GCA_021849435.1 Actinomycetes bacterium
GAAACGGATGAGTGACCCGAATCCGTTGGGGACTTAGATCGTGGGGTTCAGGAGCATTCGACGGTTGGGTCCAACGGGCCGACCGAAGCGGTCAACGGTCTGGTCAAAAGGGTGAAGCGGGTCGCCCTTGGCTTTCGACGGTTCCGCAACTACCGAGTCCGCGCCCTGCTCTACGCCGGCAAGCCCAACTGGGACCTACTCGCTACCATCGCACCCCGTTAATTTCCGAAGCGCCAGTTATCCATCGAGGAACTTGAGAAAGAGGCGATGAAGGGCGAGGGCTCAATGAGTCCAGCGGGGCGGGAGTTGGTTGTGCGGGCGCTTGACCGTGAGCGATCGGGTGAAGGTCGCGACATTCGGATCGTCCTCGCAGGACTGGGCACGAATGAGGACCTCAGGCGAATGGTCCGCTACATGGAGACGTTTCAATTCCCGATCAGGATCTGCAGTTTCTCGGCGTACACGTGCCCAACCGGCCAGGGATTTATCTTGAGCCGGGCGACGGAGGAGGACGATGAATCAAAGGGGGTGGAGCCGCCATCGTCGAGCACAACCTACGACGAGCGGATGGCGGTCGCGCTGGCGCACGCGGAATCCATGGGCCAACGAGAGGCGATGGAGCAAGTCATCGACGTATTCACGTCCAACGAGCGCGTGTTTGTTCGCCCCTACAAGAGGGGACTTCCGCGCGAACCTCCGCGGATGGCTCCGCGCGAAAATCACCCCTCAGCCTCCGTCCCAACGGTGCCGAACAACGATGAAAGCGCAGTTGACGAGTGGACAAAAGACAAAGTAGTCCTTGTTTGTAGTTTGTCTTTTGGGAGATCATGAAGACGACTCAGCGCATCGCCACACTCGAAGCAGAACTCTCGACCATGAGGATGGACGCCACACACCTGGCCGCCCAGATCCGCGGACACGAGACCCAGATCGCGGCGCTGCGCCAGAGCGTGCAGCACAGGGACGAGTTGGCTTTGCTGGCGCGAACCGAGGCCATCCTCGCGGTCCTGCGCTCGGCCGAGGGCACCCTCTCGCCGTCCGAGATCCTTACCCGCCTCCTCGCGGCCGAGCGCAACGACGACCTCAGGAAGGTCACGGCCACTCTGGACTACCTCGTAAAGAGTGGCCTCGTCACCAGAGCGAGCCGGGGCCGCTACCTCTCGGCCTAGGTCGCGTGAGGTCGTGATCGCACGACGGACATCCACGCACGCCGATCCTCAGCCAGCTATCACCCGGCACGACGAAGGACGTCGCGCGGACGACTTGGTATCGAACCCACCGTTCCCGGTCTGTCGAACACCCGAGACCTAGCATCGATCCATGGTGACATTGACGAAGGGCTGGGCTACACCCACGACCGTCGCCTCGCCGGCAACGACGGGGCCTCTTGTCCCTGAGTTCTGGATGAATCTCCCACTCGCGGTCTTCCATGTTTGACCCCCTCCTTCCTCCCTCCACAGCTACGTTCGACCGCCAACCTGAGGACCTCCCCCAATGACGCTTACCAACCGAGAAGATCAACGAGCCGAACTCCACCGCGCCATCTGGCGAATTGCTAATGACCTGCGCGGCGCGGTCGACGGGTGGGACTTCAAGACGTACGTGCTCGGCACCCTCTTCTACCGGTTCATCTCTGAGAACCTCACCAACTACCTCAACGACCTCGAGCGCAGCGCTGGACAAACCGACTTCGACTACGCCGCGCTGGACGATGAGGCAGCCGAGTTTGGTCGCCACGACACCGTCGAGGAAAAGGGCTTCTACATCTTGCCGAGCGAGCTCTTCGTCAATGTCCGCCAGAAGGCCGCCAGCGACGAGAACCTCAACGAGACGCTGAGTCGGGTCTTTCGCAACATCGAAGGCTCGGCTACCGGAACATCCAGCGAAGACGACCTCAAGGGCCTCTTCGACGACTTCGACGTGAACTCGTCCAAACTCGGTCCCACCGTCGCCAAGCGCAACGAGCGACTGGTCAAGCTCCTCAACGCCGTTGGCGACCTCGACCTCGGGCACTTCGCGGACCACAGCATCGACGCCTTCGGGGACGCCTACGAGTACTTGCTGACGATGTACGCGTCGTCTGCCGGCAAGTCCGGCGGGGAGTTCTTCACGCCCCAGGAGGTCTCCGAGCTCCTCGCTCGGATCACGGTGGTGGGCAAGACCGAGGTCAACAAGGTCTACGACCCCGCGTGTGGCTCAGGCTCGCTGCTCTTGCAGTTCGCCAAGGTCCTCGGCAGGGACAACGTTCGCCAGGGATTCTTCGGCCAGGAGATCAACCTGACCACCTACAACCTCGCGCGCATCAACATGTTCCTACACGACATCAACTACGAGAAGTTCGATCTCGCTCACGGCGATACGCTGATCGAACCCGCCCACTGGGACGACGAGCCCTTCGAGGCGATCGTCTCCAACCCGCCGTACTCCATCAAGTGGGACGGCGACGGCAATCCCCTCCTCATCAACGACCCGCGATTCGCGCCGGCGGGCGTCCTCGCGCCCAAGTCCAAGGCCGACCTCGCTTTCACGATGCACATGCTGAGTTGGCTGGCGGTCAACGGCACGGCGGCCATCGTCGAGTTCCCCGGTGTCCTCTACCGCGGCGGAGCAGAACAGAAGATCCGCAAGTACCTCATCGACAACAACTTCGTCGACACCGTGATTCAATTGCCACCCGACCTCTTCTTCGGCACCACTATCGCCACCTGCATCATCGTCCTCAAAAAGTCCAAGACCGCGAGCGATGTGCTCTTCATCGACGCATCGGCCGAGTTCGTCCGCGCCGGCAACAAAAACAAGCTCACCGACGAGCATCGCCAGAAGATCCTCGACGCGTATATCGCACGCGAAGATGGGGCACACTTCGCCAAGGTCATCTCCAACGGGGAGATCGCAAGTAACAATTACAACATCGCGGTCTCGTCCTACGTTGAGAAAGAAGACTCGCGCGAGATCGTGGACATTCAGACTCTCAACGCGGAGATCGATCAAATTGTCTCACGTCAATCTGAGCTCCGAACTGCTATTAACAGAATCATCGCAGATCTTGAGGGCCACAATGAGACTTTCTGATGTCTTAAACATGGCGCCCGACGGCAGAAGGATTGAAGTCGAGAACTTTCTTGGAACGCGCCGAATCCGATGGGGGCAGCACAAAATAATCAAGGTCGGCACGGTACTTCACAACTTCTATTGCAGGACGTGCACCGACCTCCGGACTTTCGCCTCAGGCGAAAGTCTGTCCTGTCTAATCGCGGGCGAGCAATTGATCAGTATCGACGCCACTCTGCGATGTCCTGGATGCGGGACATCAGTTGAAACTTGGTATCTCGTGGTTTCCGATGGAGACCTCTACTCATACTCACCAGTCGTTTATTTGCAGCGCTATTGCGAGAACCGCCGCAATCTTACGAGCGGCGTCGGGACGGATCATGGACAATTTGAAGACCTAATAGAGCGAGCGCAACTTGCCTATGAGAGCCAACGTGGTGCCGGTTCAATGGTTTATTTGCGACAAATATTTGAATCAATCACGACTGAAGTGGCGACAATTGCAGGTATCTCTGCTACAAGCTCGAAGGGATCACGAAAGCCATTTAGGCAATTGCTTGAAGAGGTAGACAAAAAGCATCAGATCATCCCCACTAAGTTTTCAAGTAACGGCTACAGGCTATTTAGCGAGCTAAGCGAAGTCTTGCACGGACATTCAAGTGAAGATATTGCCTTGATCAAATATCCGCCATGTAAGCAGTTGATATTGAGTGTGATCAGCAATGTAAAGAGCGATCGACTAATCGCCGGGGCGATTGAGGCTCTCGGCTGGGATGTAAACGAACTTGAGTCGATTGCGGGAGAAGAAGTCATTTCATGAGCCAGATTGACAACTTGATTGAGACCTACTGCCCATTTGGAGTTCCATACAAAGCGGTAGGCGACATCACATCAAGGGCGACAAGCATTCGGTGGTCGGAAGTTGGCGGAGTGGGTTTCCAATACATTGACCTCACGTCAGTTGACCGGACTACGCGGGCGATTAGAGACACCATGACAATTGCGGCGAATAATGCTCCGAGCCGCGCGCGACAAGTCGTTCGATCAGGTGACGTAATCTTCGCAACGACTCGACCCGCCCAAATGCGGTTAGCGGTGATTCCGCCTCAGCGCGATGGAGAGATCGCAAGCACCGGTTTCTGCGTCATGCGTCCGGATACATCAGCGGTCCTCACTAACTATCTCGCACACATGCTCGGCACCGAGACCTTCCGGGCTTACATTGAAGCGAATCAAATAGATGGAAACTACCCATCGATTCCTGACGACCGTGTGCGTGCTTTCCGAATTCCGGTACCGCCGCTCGAGGTCCAGCGAGAGATCGTGCGCATACTAGACACCTTCACGGAGCTGGAAGCGGAGCTGGAAGCGGAGCTGGAAGCCAGGCGTCAACAGTACGAACACTATCGGGCCGAACTACTAACGTTCGGAGATTCTGTCCCGCAGAAATCGTTAGGAGAGATTGCCACAATTGGCACTGGAAGTCACGACACCAAGGATGCGGTCCCGGACGGGGGTTACATCTTTTATGCACGTGGCCGCGAACCACTCCGGCTTAATTCCTTTGACTTTGATGAGCGCGCCATTATCACTGCTGGCGATGGAGTGGGTGTAGGGAAGGTATTCCACTACGCAGAAGGCAAGTTTGCACTTCATCAACGCGCGTATCGCATCGTGCCCGCCGAAGGGGTTGACGCTCGGTACCTCTACCACTTCCTCGTAGCTGATTTCGCCAAGTACTTGGAGCAGATTTCGGTTCACGCTTCGGTAACGTCGTTACGGCGCCCGATGTTTCTCAGGTACCCGGTCCAGTTGCCACCCCTCGGAGAGCAGCGTCGTATCTCCGGAATCCTCGACAAGTTCGAAACCTTGGTTAACAACCTCAGCGTCGGTCTTCCAGCCGAACTCAACGCCCGTCGCCAGCAGTACGAGTACTACCGCGACAAGCTCCTCACGTTCAAGGAGGCCGTGGCGTGAGCGACACCACGCCGCCGCGATTTGAGCCCATTGCCGTGAGTTCGGAGAGCACCGTCGTTGCCGAGTTCTCTTCCGAGCCGTCAAACGCCACGGCGTATCAGTCCGAGGCCGAGTTGGAGCGGATGTTCATCACACTTCTCCAGAGTCAGGCCTACGAGTACTTACCGATCACGTCCGAGGCGGACCTCGTCACCAACCTACGAACCCAGCTCGAGACGATCAACCGTCTCACGTTCTCCGACGCCGAGTGGCAGCGGTTCTTCAGTGAGAGCATCGCCGGGCAGAACGACGGCATCATCGAGAAGACGGCGAGGATCCAAGACGACAGCGTCCAACTCCTGCACCGAGACGACGGCACCGTCAAGAACGTCACCCTGATCCACAAGAACAACATCCACGACAACCGCCTCCAGGTGATCAACCAGTACGAAGTGGATGAGGGCGAGGGTGGTGCGCGGCGGTCGAACCGCTACGACGTCACCATCCTCATAAACGGCCTGCCCCTGGTGCACGTCGAGCTCAAGCGCCGCGGCGTCGACATCCGCGAGGCCTTCAATCAGATCAATCGCTACCAGCGCGACTCGTTCTGGGCCGGCTCGGGTCTCTTTGACTACGTGCAGCTCTTCGTCATCTCCAATGGCACGCTCACAGATCGG
>JAJZSX010000178.1 GCA_021849435.1 Actinomycetes bacterium
ACGCGACGAACGCGCTGTTGATCATCACCGACCCGTAGGCCAGGTTCAACACGTTGGTCACGGCGAACTGCATCGTGAAGCCCACGGTCGCGATCGCCAGAACTGCTGCCGTCATGAGGCCGAACCCGAAGGACGACATAAAGACACTCACGGTTGGACTTCCCCTCCCCATTTTCCTGTGTGGTCACGCACAACGCGTGGAGATGCGATTGACCTCGGTCACGGCCGCGGAATGAACCGCGGCCGTGACCGAGCGACGTTGTTACAACTTGGCCTTGCAGAGGGTCAGGTTGCAAAAGCCGAGCGACTTGCCCACGGCGACGGTCGTGCCGTCGGCCTTGTACTGGTCGTCCTCGAAGGGCCCGAAGGCCGTCTGGTAGGCGTCGAACTGGTAGTGGCCACCGACCCCCTGGTAGACGATCTTCTTGCCCGCCTTGAGGGCCCGAAGGCCCTGGGCGTAGGAGGACACCCGGACCGCGCCGGGCACGCCCTCGGCGATCTTCAAGATGTCCACCTTGTACTTGGCTCCCACCGTCGAGTGCGACATCACCATGGCCAGAGCCGCCAGGTTGATCCCGTCGTAGAGGTGCACGGTGCCATTGGCCGTGAGCAGACCCTGGAAGTTACCCACTCCCTTGACCTTGCCCGACTGGGCGAGGACGAGCTTCTTGTAGAACGGGTAGGCCGGTCCACCGACCGCGACCGTCTGGTTGTCCGCGTCGAAGTTCGAGATGAAGTTCTGCACGCCGATGGGACCCGAGGTGACGCCCGTGAAGAACGTCGGGTCAATCATCCCCGACGTGCCGATCACCGGAATCATCTTGTTACCGTTGAGCTGGTAGACCTCCGACAAAAGAGCCACGCCCGCGGCACCGAGCGCCTCCATCAAGATCACGTCCGGGTGCGCCGAGACGATCGCCTGGGCCTCGGTCTCGAACGTGGTCGCGGACATGTCGAGGGTCTGGTTGGAGACCACGTTCATATGCGCGCGCTTGATCGCGGCCTCAGCGGGCGCGACGAAGGTCTGAGAGCCCGCGTCATTGCCGAAGGCCAGGGCGATGTTCTTGTAGCCCTTGTTCTTCGCGATCTGGACCATGGCCACGGAATCCGCGGCGTCCGGCGGAACGAGACGGAAGAAGTACGGGAAGTGCTTGTGGTCGAACTCGGACTCGCCGGTCATGCAGAACGCCACGGTCTTGTGCGCGTTGAACACGGGCACCACCGTGGACGCCTCGTCCGAGGTGCAACCGATCACCAGCGCCAGGTTCGACGTCGTCGCGTACATCTGGCGAACCGCGGGCACCGCGTCCGCGGGGTCACCGCGCGTGTCGACCGTCTTGCAGTTCACCTTCTCGCCCATCACGCCGCCGGCGGCGTTGATGGCCTGAGTGGCCGCGTAGCAGGCCGCTTCGTACTTTGGTCCGAGTGCCGCGTCCGCGCCGGTGAACGGAGCCACCGCGGCGATCGTGATCGACTTAGTCGACGCCCCTGCGCGCGACGAAAGGCTGGGCAGCCCGATGGTCGAGACCATCAGCGCCATCACGGCCATCACGAGCGCTAAGCGCACCCTCGTAGACGCGGCGGTGTGACCCCGCGCCAGTGTCCTGTAACTCATACATCCCCCCCTTGTTGTTGAGTGATACTTCTGCTTGAAGCAGATCTAAAAACTGGTGGTGTCGGCCTTCAGCGGCATCCACGGCCAGTCGGTCGGCGCGCCCTCCTCGGTGACGACCTTGTTCGAGATGGTCCCGATGCCCTCGACGGTGACCTCGATCGTGTCGCCCGGCATCAGCCACACGGGCGGCGTGCGGGCGAATCCCACCCCGCCGGGCGTGCCCGAGGCGATGACGTCGCCGGGGCGCAGCGTGGTGAAGCCTGAGAAGTACTCGACGGCGTGCGCGACGTCGACGATCATCATCGACGTGCGCGAGTCCTGCATGACAGTGCCGTTCAGCGTGCTCGAGATCCTTAGGTCGGTCACGTCAACCTCGTCGACCGTGACGATCTCGGGGCCGATCGGCATCGTGCCCTCGAAGTTCTTGCCCGGGGTCCACTGCGTCGCGATGCGCTGCCACTCACGTGCCGAACCATCGTTCATGACGGCGTAGCCGAGAATCGCGTCATAGGCGTCGGCGGCCTTGATGTAGCGCCCGCCCTTGCCGATGACGATCGCGAGCTCAGCCTCGTAGTCGAGACGCTCGCTCAGCGCCGGCTTGACCAAGTCGTCGTAGGCGCCGATCACGCTACCGGCGCCGCGCACGAAGGACTCGGGCCACTTCGGCACCGCACGCCCGCCCTCGATCGCGTGCTCGGCGTAGTTGACCCCCAGACACAGGATGCGCGGCGGGTTTGGCGTCACGGGTGCGAAGTCCGACTTCACCACGTCAACTCCCGCCTGTGTGGCCGCAGCCCGCGCGGCGGCCATGGCGGCATCTCCACGCGCAGCGAAAGCGTTGATATCGGCGAGCGCCTCGTCGCCCGAAGCGTCGGCGAGGTCGACGTAGCCGTCAGTGCCGCGCACGTGCAGTCGTAAACCGCGTGAAGTTCGAACCGTTGCGAGTCGCACTGCGTCTCCTCCAAAATTGGCATCAAATGGCTGAATTGGTTATCAGCCTGTTGCGTGACAGTACTGCCGGAGGAAGCGGGTGTCAAGCAGTCCGGTAAATAGTGAGAAAATTTCACGTAGGCTCGTGTCGTCCATTGGTGAGATAGGTCAACCCCGTCAGTTGGCGGAACCGATAGCGCCAGCTAACAGCCACCGCGACATCGCCGAACCTCGTGGTCTGGTCCTTATTATTGAGCGGCACTCAATGATTCATTGACTTTCTACGACGATGTGACGCACTACCCTCGAATCAGATCACAGATGGTCCACCAATTGGTATCATTGGTCGATCTGGCTGAGTCCAAAGCGGGAGAACGTGGTGCGAACACTATCGGTCGATCGGATACGTGACGTAGCCGAGAACGTCCTGCGCGAGGCCGTCCGCCAGAACCTCGGCTCCGGATCGCGCCTGCCGACCGAGCGGGCCCTGGCCGACGAGCTCCAAATCACCCGAGCGACCGTGCGCAACGCTATGGCCCTCCTCGAAGCTGACGGCGTCATCTCGCGCGAGGTCGGACGCGGCACGTACCTCAAGTGCGAACCGCTCTCCGCCCTAGTAGATCTCGACAGCGACGAGTTCACCGCTCACGCGATGCTCAATGACATTGGCCCGGGCGACGTCATGGCCGCGCGACAGGCCTTCGAGCCGATGGCGATGTACATCACTGTCGTCGAGGCCACTGAGGCCGACCTCGACGTCACGATGCACCACGTCGAGGGCTGCGCGCGCGCTGCCAACTATGACGACTTCGAGACGTGCGACCTCGCCTTTCACCGGAGCCTGATGGAGGCGACCCACAATCCGCTGATACTTCGCATGTACTCGCTCATCGAGGCCGCGCGCCTCGGCGACCTCTGGGGGTCGATGAAGCGTCGCGGCGACTCTCCCGAGCGGCGCCACCGCTCCTATCTCCAGCACGCCGACATCGCCGAGGCGCTGCGCAACCGCGACGGCCGCGCGGCCCAGGAGGCGATGAGCGCCCACTTGGACTACGTGTCGAACTTCCTGCGCGAGAACTCGCGCCGCTAGACCGCGTGGGGCGTGGCGTGGGGTCGGTGTACGCCCCTTGAGGCGTGCAGGGCCGCGATGATGACTTCGAGCGGCGGGCTCGGCGGCAGGTCGCGCGCCGTCTCGCGGCGCACCACCAGCCCGTCGAGGGCGATGGCGAGGTAGCGGCGCCACAGCGCGGCGTCGCCGCCCTTCGCTCCGCCGAGGGAGCTGATCATTATCTCGATCGCCAGGATGTCGGCCACGTTGACGTCGGATCTCAAGTAGCCGTCGGCCTGGGCCCGGGCGATCAGGGCCGAGAAGGCCGGACCGATGCGCTCCTTGGCCGCCTCCATGCGCTCCTGGGCGTAGGGCGATCCCGTGAAGACGTCGCGCAGGCCGCGGTTGTCACACTGGCGCTCGAGCATCACTTCCAAGAAGGAGACGAAGCCCTCCCAGGAGTTCTCAGTCGCCCCGGCGCGCGCGGCCAGCGCGGCGAGCTCGTCGATGGCGTCTTCGAAGAGGGCGAGGACCAACGCGTCCTTGTCGGGAAAGCGGCGATAAACGGTCGCCACGCCCACGTCCGCGGCCTCGGCGATGTCATCCAGCGTGGCGTCGAGGCCCCGTTCGGCGAACACGCGCGACGCGGCGACGAGGATCTTTTCGCGGTTGCGCGCGGCGTCGGCGCGCAACGGGCGTTCCTCGCCGACGTCCCCTGGCGCCTCGGTCATGAGTCCATTCTACCGGTGATCCGGCCAAGTGGAGTGATATCCTCCAGATTCTGCTACAGTAAGTGGAGATATTACTGTCAGTTCCGCCAAGGAGAGTTCCCGTGTCCGAGATCACCCTCGAGCCGACCCCCAGCCGGGGACCGGCCGCCCCCACGGCCCGCGAGAGCGCTCACGAGCGGCGCTGGTGGATCCTCGCCGTGCTCGCCATCAGCCAGCTCATGGTCATCCTCGACGGCACGATCGTCAATATCGCCCTGCCCACCGCCCAGCACGCTCTGCACTTCTCGAACTCGGACCGCCAGTGGATCGTGACCGCGTACTCGCTGGCCTTCGGCAGCCTGCTCCTGCTCGGTGGGCGAATCTCTGACTACATCGGGCGAAAGAGTGCCTTGATCATCGGGCTCATCGGGTTCGCCGGCGCCTCGGCGCTGGGAGCGGCCTCGATGAACTTCACGATGCTGGTTCTCGCGCGCACCGTCCAGGGCGTCTTCGGCGCGCTTCTGGCCCCTGCGGTACTGGCACTGCTGTCGACGACCTTCACCAACCCCAACGAGCGCGGCAAGGCCTTCGCTATCTACGGCGCGGTCGCCGGCGCCGGCGGCGCCCTCGGGCTCCTGCTGGGTGGCGTTCTCACGTCGTACGCGTCGTGGCGCTGGACTCTCCTCGTGAACCTCTTCTTCGCCGCCGTGGGTGTCGTCGGCGCGGTCCTTCTCTTGCACCACGACCGCAGCGTCGACCACGACCCGCTCGACTGGCCGGGCGTACTGACCGCGTCCGGTGGGCTCTTCGCGCTGGTCTTCGGCTTCAACCACGCTGAGACGACCTCGTGGATGAACCACTACACGCTGGGCAGCTTCGTCGTCGCGGTAGTCCTTCTCAGTGCGTTCGCCTCGATTCAGCGCCGCACGCGCTTTCCGCTGCTGCCGCTACGCGTGATCCTCGATCGCAACCGCGGCGGAGCCCTGGCGGCGATGATCATCGCGAGCTCGGGCATGTTCGGCGTGTTCTTCTTTCTCACCTACTACCTGCAGACGACCCTGGGATTCAGCGCCGTGATGACGGGATTTGCCTTCATGCCGATGGTCGCCGGCACCGTCGTCACCGCCCAGCTCTCCAACATCGTCCTGCTGCCCAAGGTCGGACCACGCCCGCTGATCCCCCTGGGCATGCTCGTGGCGGCGGGCGCCATGTGGTGGCTCACGCACCTGACGCTCGCGAGCACGTACTCCCACGGCGTCTTGTTGCCGCTCATCACGATGGGACTGGGCATCGGGCTCGTCTTCGCGCCGGGATTCAGCGTGGCGACCCTCGGCGTCGCCGAGCACGACGCGGGCGTGGCCTCGGCACTGGTGAACA
>JAJZSX010000179.1 GCA_021849435.1 Actinomycetes bacterium
GCGAGCGAGGAGCAGCGGTCGCAGTTGGGTGGGGGAGCCGTCGGCACTGACCATGCTGATCGACGTCTCGGCACCATCGATCGCGTGGCGCAGCCGTACGCCGCCGGGTGCGATTGTCGGTATGTCTGCGAGCACGCACCTGGCACCGTCATCGGTGATCGTGATGGGCAGCGTTTCGAACCCCGTGCCCCGAGTGCTCGGGTTCTAGACCCAAGCGCGCACCGTGACCGACGGCTGTGTGGAACGACACGTCGGTGACCTTCCGCCGGTGACACACCGCACGACGTCGCAGGCATCGACGTCGCCGGGCTCGTTCCGAGCTCGGCGAACCATTGATTGCGTACGATCACGACACTGTTCGCGCCGAACGGTCTGTCGCGCTCGCTGGGTGCCCCGTCTAGGACGAGGTCGAACGACTCGGCGTCGTTGGTCGTCCCATGGAGCGAAGGTGACGGAAGTGTGAGGCGACGGCCGCGTGGAACGATGGTTGTACGTGCCGCGGGATGCTGAAGTCAGCACAGACCGTGGTCACGATCGGTGCGATGAGCGGATACGCAGTGTGGGGTAGTCGCGGGAAGAGATGGTGTTCCGTCTGGTGGTCGAGACCGCCCGTGTACCAGCGGAACAGTCGGCTGAGCGGGCCCGAACCGTGCGAGAAATCGAAACTCGAGCGCACCTGCCACTCGTGCCACTGATAGGGCGGTCGCGCATCGGCTTGGGCGAATTCGGCGCCCTCGACGATGTGTGCCGACTGGAAGACGACACCGAGCAGGAATCCGACGGCGAACATCACGCCCAGCCCACCTACGACCACGACCCACAACGGGTGGGTGAGGCTGGGCAGACCGACCATGAGCGCGATGAAGCCGAGCTTGGTCAATACCGCGACGGTGGCTTCGCTGAGCCGCGACTTGGAGTTACGAACGTGTCGTGAAGCACCGACCAAGGTCGCCACGTCGTTGAACATGATCTCGAGGACGGTGAAGCAGTAGAGCGGCCAAAGGTAGATGTGCTGGTATCGATGCCAGAAGTACCGTCGCTGGAATGGGGCGAGACGGGCCAGCGGGCCTAGGTTGATATCCGAGTCCACACCGACCACGTTGGGTGATCCATGGTGCAGCGTGTTGTGGCGATAGAGCCATCGGTTAGCGTCGGCGCCGACGACGAACATGCTCCAGCCGACGATGCGATTGGCCTTCGTGAGACGCTTCGTCGAGGCGGCGAAGAACGCGTTGTGGTTCGCGTCGTGTTGAATATTGAATCCCACCGCAGCGAACGCGAGGGACAGTGAGATCGCTGCGAGGATGCCCTCGAGCCAACCCGAGGAGAGGATGACGGCGACGACGCTCGCCACGTACCACGTTCCGATGATCAAGGCTTTCACGTGCAATCGACGATGTGCGGTACGCAACGTGGCTGCATCAAGGCGCTCAGCGACTGCCCGGGTCAATGCACCAGCGAAACCCCCAGTTTGAACCGGTGGAGGGCCGGTAGTGATGCTCACAGGCATGACGTCCTTATTACAAGTAGGGCCACTCTATGGCGAGAGCCGGGCGCTCAATCACCCACTGGCCAGTCACGAGACTGGTGACCTAGCCACGCTGCGTCCCTCGTACGCACTACCTGGTGACGAGTGGATAGCGCCTCGCACGACTTCTACAAAATCCCGTGGTGGTTTTCAAACACGACGTGAAGCGAGTCCCACGACCCTGATGTAATCCGTCACGACCCGTGAGGAGGCGCTGAGCGGTTCGATACACCGTGGCAATTGGAGCCGGTGACCTCTCGTCGTTTTCGAGCTTCGCGCGTGTGGACGGCAGAAATCTCGACGGCGTAGAAATTTGGATTACCCCGGCCTCTTCGGTCGTCGTTAGGTCGAAGGCGACGATGGACCCAGCGACTTGTGTCGGCCTAGGCCGGAGAACCACGATTGCTGTGGCCTGCGAACAGTGGGACTTCGAACGCAAGCCCGCCGAGCGCGGAGCGGGTTATCTGGACGGTCTGGGAGATTACGGTCCGGTACCCTCCGAGACGACTTTCCATCCGATTCGCGGAAGACGGGCGAGTGTCACGAAGTTGGCGGGTGACTGGGTGACGGGGTAGGGCTTGTGGCGAACGTAGACCATGACCGCGGCCACGGCGTTCTTCGGAACAGCGCCAACGTAGCCACTCTTGCCGCCACCAGTATTCGTGCAGTAGTGGACGCCGACGCGCTGGGTGACGACATTGAGGATCGTCTCCTGGTGCTTGATGATCGCGATGGGCGTGAGGTGCTTTTGTGCGTAGTAGCGCTGCACCACGCGTACGACCGCTGGCTCCACCGAGCGGACCGGCATCTTCGCCATAACGGGACACGGCGGGAGAGCCGAGGCCGAAAGGTCAGCGTTAGCCGTCGGCATCAACCAGGGCGCAAGTACCGCGGCGACGAGGAGCATGGCTCGCCCGGCGGTGACTGCACGCGAAGCCAAAACGGACTTGAAAGCAACGTGGTGAATTCGCATCGCACCTCCCGCACCGCGTCGGTTGGATGATGGCCGTCAAACCGGTGTATTCATGAACCTACGTCTCGTACGTCGTTTCGTCAAAACGAGGATCGTTCGGGTCGCCTCGTTGCGAACGGGTCGGCATCGCGATGTCTCGCCGCGGAGGTTCGTGACCTTGTGACGTGGCCATGGCGGCCCGCCTCGCGTACTCGCGGTGCCAGACGTTGGGACAACCGCGCTGGACACGTTCGTCCAAGCGGAGCACTCGGGTTGATACTGCGGTCGCCGTGCGAGAGGCCACCCGAGTGACGCCCGCGGTAAAGGGAGCGTTACAAGTGGAGTATTAGAGTCAACTACTGAAACTTTGAGAGGGAGTACGTATGTCGTCGAGCAACCCATCCATCGAACTGCGTCCCGAGGATTTCCTCAACATCGACGGGAACCTTTCCGAGGAGGAGCTGGCGATCCGGGACACCGTGCGCAAGTTCGTGCGTGACAAGGTCGAGCCGAACGTGGCTGAATGGTTCGAGGAGGGGCGCAGTCCCGTTGGGTTGATGAAGGAATTGGGCGCACTCGGCGTGCTCGGGATGCACCTCGAGGGCTACGGCTGTGCTGGTACGAGCGCTACTGCCTATGGTCTCGCGTGCCTTGAACTAGAGGCCGGCGACAGTGGGATTCGCAGCCTGGTCTCGGTGCAGGGCTCCTTGGCCATGTTCGCCATCCACCACTGGGGGTCCGAGGAGCAGAAGCAGGAGTGGCTGCCCCGGATGGCGGCCGGTGAGGCGGTCGGCTGTTTCGGTCTCACCGAACCCGACGCCGGATCCGATCCCGGTTCGATGCGCACCAGTGCGCGTCGGGACGGCTCTGACTGGGTGCTCAACGGACAGAAGATGTGGATCACCAACGGATCGGTCGCCGACGTCGCCATCGTCTGGGCGAGGACCGACGAGGGTATTCGGGGATTCATCGTCCCCAAGGGAACGCCCGGCTTCACCAGTCAGGAGATCAAGAAGAAGCTGTCGCTGCGAGCGTCGGTGACGTCGGAACTGCTCTTGACCGATGTCCGCTTGCCCGCGTCGGCCCAGCTGCCCAAGGCGACGTCACTGCGCGGTCCGCTGTCGTGTCTGAACGAGGCCCGGTACGGGATTGTCTGGGGTGCCGTTGGCGCGGCCCGTTCGTGCTTCGAATCGGCCCTCCACTACGCCGGCGAGCGCCAGGTCTTCGGCAAGCCGGTGGCGTCTTACCAGATCCAACAGCAGAAACTCGCCCTGATGTCACTCGCGGTCAACCGCTCGTATCTCCTCGCGTTGCACCTCGGTCGGATGAAAGATAGTGGAACGCTACGGCCAGAACACGTGAGCATGGGCAAGCTCAACAACGTCAATGACGCGCTCGAGGTTGCGAGGACCGCACGGCAGGTGCTGGGTGCGAACGGTATCTCACTCGAATATCCGGTGATTCGTCACATGGTCAATTTGGAGTCGGTGGTGACCTACGAGGGGACCGCTGATGTCCACTCGCTCGTGATCGGCGGCGCGCTGACCGGTATCCAGGCGTTCCGGTAGTCGGACGGCTCCGCCCAGTCGCCGATCGTCTCTCGACGAGTAACGCGTTGAGCACGCGGGTTCGCTGACGCTTACGTTGGCCTATTGTCCGGCGGACTTGGCCAGTCCGACAACACGCCGTGGCGAGCGAGCATTACGCGCCCGAGGCGACGCCTGCCCTGTCCGTTGGTGGCGTGGTCGCGGGAACTCCTCGCTACGCCAGCGATTGGCCGTAGCGCCGATTGTCGGTCATACGACCAGGGACCAGGGATTCTCGAGGAGCGTCGTCACGGTTTGCAGGAACTGGGCGGCGAGTGCTCCGTCGATGATCCGGTGGTCCGATGACAGGGTGTATCGCATCGTGTGACGCACCTGGACTTCACCATCGATCACACGAGGCTCAAGGGTGGTGGCACCGACGGCGAGGATCGCGCCTTCGGGCGGATTGATGATTGCCGTGAACTGTTCGACGCCGAACATGCCGAGGTTGCTGATCGTGAAGGTTCCGCCGGACATCTGCTCGAGGCTGAGCTTCTTGTCGTTGGCGAGGGAGGCCAACCGCTTGGCTTCGACGCCGAGCTCGCTGACGGACTTTTGGTCGGCGTCGTTGATGACGGGCACGACGAGGCCATTGGCCGACGCCACCGCCACCCCGATGTTGATCCGATGATGGACCAGCATCGTGGTGCTCGCATCGTCAATGTAGGAAGCGTTGACCTGTGGGTGCTCGCGCAACGCCAGTGCGCAGGCACGGATCAGGAGGTCGTTGACGCTCACCTTCGCTCGACCAACCGCGACGAGTTGGGCGTTGATCTCGGTTCGCATCGCAACCAGTGCGTGCGCGTCGGCGACAGCGGTGACGAAGAAGTGCGGGATCGTGCGTGCGCTCTCGCCGAGCCGACGTGCGATGACCCGTCGAGTGCTACTCAGTTCGACCGATTCGGAGGCCCGTCGTTCGTCGGTGATCACCGGAGCGTGGTCGATGGGCTCTGTAAGAGCGTCGCTGGCGCCGGCGTCGACGATGGACATGATGTCGCGCCGGATGATACGACCCCCCGGACCAGTGCCGCGCACGCCGCTGAGGTCGATGCCATACTGGCGGGCAATGCGCCGTACGAGTGGTGAGGCGAAACGTCGGGCGCCGTCAGCATCCGTGGGGGCCGAGCTGACCGGGCGCTGGGCGACCGTGGCGTCGAGCGGCGCGTCCGGCGCGGAACCTACGGCCCGCGTGGCCGGCGGCGGTGTCGTCTCCGCCGTTGACGGTGCCGGCGCGGCGACGGCGCGCGCCGTAGTGACGCCCCTGTCCAGAAGGGCGATCGGCGTCCCGATGGCTACGGTCTCACCCTCGGCGACGAGGATCTCAGTCAACGTCCCGGCCTCGTAGGCCTCGTATTCCATCGTGGCCTTGTCGGTTTCAATCTCGACGAGTACGTCTCCCACGTCGACGTGGTCACCGGGGTGCTTATGCCACGTGGCGACCGCACCCTCCTCCATGGTGTCCGAGAGACGGGGCATCTTGATCTCAATCATGGCCGACCTTCTGATGACGGCGACCGACGGCGTCGAGCGTCTGGTGAACGGCGTTGATCACGTCGTCCACCGACGGCAGCGCCGCGGTCTCCAAGGACTTGGAATAGG
>JAJZSX010000180.1 GCA_021849435.1 Actinomycetes bacterium
AAACCCTGCGCGCCTTCCGCCGGCACGGCGCGGCCGGCCTGACGCCGTCGCAGATCTCGGCCTTGGCCTCGATCAAGGTCCACGGGCCGCTGCGCCTGAGCCAGCTCGCCACGCTCGAATCGGTCGGCGCGCCGGCAGCGACCCGAGTGGTCGCCTCGCTTGAGGACCTCGGCCTCGTCCAGCGCCACGACGACGTCGCCGACCGGCGGGCCAGCCTCGTCGGCCTCACCGCCCGGGGCCAGAAGACGCTCGTCGAGTTGCGCCACGAGCGCACCGTGGGTCTCAGCGCCAAACTCGCCCAGCTGACGGCGCGCGAGCGCACGTTGATCGAAGCGGCTCTGCCGGTCCTTGAGCGCCTGGCTCACGACGAGCCCGAGGAATAGCCCTCATCGTTCTCTCTTCGACGGCGACAGTTGTGGCGCCGTTCAAAGGAGAGAGATGATGGACCAATCAGTCGACCAACTGGGGGCGTGCTGGCGCGATCTCGCGGACGTGTTCGCGGCGGGAATCGATCGCGTGCTGCTCTACGGACCGCCGGGCACCGGCAAGACGTACGCGGCGCTGCACGAGGGAATCGTCGACGTCGCCGAGCGCCTTGTGTGCACCGAGGACCTGGCCAGTGGTGACGTCACCGGGACCTGGATGCCCGCCGGCGCCAACTGGCACTTCTATGAGGGCCCGGCGATGCGCGCGTGGCGCGCCCGTGGGGGGCGCGGGGGGCGGCTGGTCGTCGACGAGATCGACCGGGCCTCGGGTGACGCGCTCTCCACGCTGCTCGCGGTGACCGACTCGCCCGAGTCGGCGCGTTGGCGTCACCCCGAGACGGGGGAGTGGTGGCGGCCCGGGCCGGACTTTTCGGTCGTGATGACGACCAACGTCGAGGATCTCGACGAGTTGGCTTCGGCGCTGCGCGACCGATTCGCGGTGGCCCTGCGCATCGACCGGCCCCACCCGGACGCGCTGGGGTCGCTCAGCGCCGACTTGCGCGGGCCGGCGCTCGCGGGGTCCCTCGCCGATTCCACGCGCCGAGTGTCGCTGCGCAGCTTCTACGCGTTCGACCAGCTGCGGCGCTACCACGGCGACCGACGCGCGGCCGACCTGGTCTTCGGCGACGCGCGCGCCGTCGGCATCCTCGACGCGCTGACGGTGGGCGGTCTGTGAGCGTCTATCCCGAGTTGGTCACGGGCCGCGCCGACGTCGTCGACGTCGGCGCGTGGCGAGTGCGGGCGGGCACGACGCAGCGCGGTGGGGCGAGCTGCAACCTTGCCACCCGCGAGATTGAGGTGCCCCTCGAAGCGAGCAACGTCGCGCGCGTCGTGCGCGCCCACGAGTTGATGCACGCCCGGATCTCGCCCTGCGCGATCGACTGCACCGGGCTGGGTGACGTCGATCCTCGGGCGCTCGAGTGCGCCGAGGAGTTCCGGGTGAACACCTTGGTCGGGCGGGTCGGTTTCGACCTGGGTCTTCTGTGCGACGGCAGCGAGAAGTTCGGCGCGTCCCGACTCGCCCTCGATGGCGACTGGCAGCAGGCGGTCTGCTTCCTTCTGGCGGTGCTCGGCACCGGGGGAGAGCGCGACTACCTCGCGGGAATCCGTCGAGCGCGTCCGGAGTGGATGGCGGGATTGCGGGCGGTGAGAAAGCGAGCCTACGGTGCCGTGGCCGACCTCTCTAACGCGGTGCTCGGGGCCACTGCCCTTGAGGAGTCGGGTGCGCCAGCGGGCTATGCGCGCGTGACCGTGCCTCTCGCCCGAATGCTCAGCCAGGCGATGTCGGCGCGGCCGCCGGTGGGCGCTGAGGCCCTGCGCGCATTTCGCCGATCGCTGGAGCCGGGTGGGCGACGCGCGCCGACCGGGCGCTTCGCCGAGTTGGTGGTCGCCCCGAGCGAATTTGTCGTGGCCGCGCGTGCCGGTCGGGCGCGCGCGCGACGACTCGCGACCACCGGCACGGTGCTCGCGTGCCCGCAGCGCCTACTCACCGATCCACATCGTCGGGCCTTCGCGCGTCGCGCGCGACCTCTCGGCGGTGTGGTGGTCGTCGACCAGTCGGGCTCGATGGACATCGATGTGGACGCGTTGGCTGCCCTGGTGCGACGCTCGCCGCGGTGTGTTGTGCTGGGCTACAGCCACCGTCCCGGGGACCTCGGGGCGACGCCGAACGCATGGATCCTCGCGACCGCCGGCGAGGTGGCGACGGTAGTCCCCTCGGGCAACGTCGGTAACGGCGTCGATGGCCCGGTGCTCGAGTGGGCTCTCTCATTCGCGCGCCGAGGTGAGCCGGTGGTCTGGGTGAGCGACGGACAGGTCACCGACTCGCACGATCATCCCAGCGGTGATCTCGCGGCCGACTGCGCCGACCTGGTGGCCACGAGGGGCATTCGCCTGGTGCGCAACCTCGAGGACGCACCGCGAGCCCTGGCGGCCTCGCAGTGGCGCAACGACTATCCCCGTTTTGGCCGTGTCGGAAGAGCAAACCTGATCAAAAGGGGAAAATAGCTGACGTCACACCCAAGAATTACCCTTGCGACGAACGTCTGTTCGCCATAAGATAGGCGAACAGACGTTCGTAAAGGAGTTCCATGTCGGCCCTAGAAGAGTCCTACGTCGAAGAGTTCTACCACTCGTCCGCTCCTCGCCTGCGCCCCCTCGAGAGTGCGGCCGGTCCCACGTGGATGACCGGCCCGAGCCTCGCGCTGCGCCGTGAGCGGCGCACGCAGCGTCTCGTGCGGCGGCGTCGATCCCTTGCCGGACTCGCACTGGTACTCGCGACAGTCGTTCTCGCCTGGCCGGGACACGCTTTTGGGGGAACGACACAGAGTGGCCTGTCGACCGATCTGGCCACGAGCGCGGTGCTTGCACCAGGGGTGGTCTACGTCGTCCAGCCCGGCGACAGCGTGGACTCGATCGCCGCCCTTGTCAATCCGTCGGACCCGGCAGCGGCGCGCGTGCTCTTGGTTCGCGAGCTGCGCAGCGACGTCGTGGTGGTGGGCGAGCACGTCTTGATCCCTTAAATTTCAAGGATTTCGGGTGTATCCTTCCTTCATGCGATGTCCTTACTGTGCGGCTGATGATGACCGCGTGGTGGATTCGCGTCTGGCCGAAGACGGTGGCGCGATCCGGCGTCGCCGCGAGTGTGCGTCGTGCAACCAGCGCTTCACGACCTTCGAGCGAGTCGAGGAAGTGGGTTTCGCCGTCGTGAAGCGCTCCGGGGACCGCGAACCTTTCGAGCGCGCCAAGATCCTCTCGGGGGTGCGGGCGGCGTGCAAGAACCGCCCGGTCGACGACGCCGCGATGGGGGCGATCGCTCTCTCAGTCGAGGAGGCGATGCGCCTGCTGGGTCGCGACGTGACGAGTGAAGAGGTCGGTGTGGCGACCCTTGACGCGCTACGTGGTGTCGACGAGGTCGCCTACGTGCGCTTCGCCTCGGTCTACAAGGGGTTCGAAGACACCGACGACTTCGCGCGTGAGATCGGCATGCTGGTCAAGTCCACGGCTCCCAAACTTCGCGGCTGATGCGCGAGTTGCGACTGGCGCCGACGTGCGTTCTCGCCGTCTACGCGCACCCCGACGACGCAGACGTGGCGGCCGGCGGCCTGCTCGCGCGACTCGCGGCCGAGGGCGCCGCGGTGCACCTCGTGGTGGTCTGTGACGGGTCCAAGGGCTCGCACGGCTCGAGCGACCCGTCGAGCCTGCGCGCGGCGCGCCAGGGGGAGTTGCAGCTGGCGGCCGACCTACTCGGGGCGACCTCGGCGCTCTGCCTCGGCCAGCCCGATGGCGAAGTGGTCAACGACGCCTCCCTGCGCGAAGTGCTGGTTGGACACGTGCGACGACTGCGACCCGAAGTCGTGGTCGGGCCGGACCCCACGGCGACCTTCTTCGACGGGGTCTACGTGAACCACCGCGACCACCGCGAGACCGGATGGGCGCTCGTGGACGCCGTCGCACCCGCGGCGGCGATGCCGCTCTACTTTCCCGACGCCGGAGCTGCGCACGGCGTCTCGCACCTTCTCCTGTCGGGCACCCACGAGCCCGATGTGGTCTATGACGTGACGACGAGCATCGACACCAAGGCGAAGGCGGTCCTCGCCCACGTCTCTCAGCTCGGCGGGGACCACGAGGGTGTGCGCGGGGTCGTCTACGCGCGCGCCGAGCGGGCCGGGCGCGAGATCGGGGTGGCCTTCGGTGAAGCCTTCCGACACCTGGAACTCGGCCTCTGAGGGGCCCTCGCTCGCCGAGGCGCCGATCCTGCACGTGGACCTCGACGCGTTCTTTGCGAGCGTCGAGGTCTTAGATGACCCCAGCCTGCGGGGACTTCCGATCGCGGTCGGCGGCGCCGGGGCGCGCGGGGTGATCGCGAGCGCGAGCTACGAGGCCCGCCGCTACGGAGTCACAAGCGGTATGCCCTCGGTCACCGCCCTGCGTCGCTGCGCGGGACTCGTGATCCGCCCGGGGCGCTTTGACCGCTATGAGGAGCTCTCGCGCCAGTTCCGCGGCATCGTCGAGGACCTAACGCACCGCTACGAGGCGATCGGCCTTGACGAGGTCTTCTGTGATCTGAGTGGTTTAGTGCGACTTGGTGTGCGCCCGGTGCCGGCGGCGCAGGCGTTGCGCGCACGTGTGATCGAAGAGATGCACCTCGACTGCGGGATCGGCGTTGCGCGCAACAAGCTGTTCGCGAAGCTCGCCTCGCGCGAGGCGAAGTCGCGCGTGGTCGCCGGTGAATTGGTCGCCGGGCCCGGGGTCTTCTTCGTTGATCGCGAGACCGAGGCGCGTTGGCTCGCCGAGTTGCCGGTGCGCGCCCTCTGGGGCGTGGGTCCGGCGACGGCGGCCAAGCTCGGCCAGCTGGGACTTGCACACGTGCGCGACCTCGCTCGGGTCTCGCACGCCGATCTCACCGCCCACCTCGGCCCGGCGCTCGCGTCGACACTGTCATCCTTCGCGCGTGGGGAGGACCCGCGCGAGGTCGTCGCGGATCGCCGCGCCAAGTCACTGGGCCACGAGCAGACCTTCGCGCGTTCACTAGTCGGCGACGAGGTGATCGCTGCCGCACGCGTTCACGCGGGCGTCGTCTCACGCGCGCTGCGCGAGCGCCATCAGCTCGCGCGCACCATCAGCGTGGTCGTGCGCTTCGACGACCGCGAGTCGCTGAGTCGCAGCCAGAGCCTGGCCTTTGGCGTCGACGACGACGAGGCGATCTTTCGCATCGCCGAGGCGCTACTCGCCGGCGTGGACACTTCGCGCGCGGTGCGGCTGCTCGGCGTGCACGCCTCGGGGTTTCTCGCGCGCGGTGAGAGCGAGGTGCAGCTCAGCTTCGCGGTGGCGGCGGCCGACGAGACGCGCCAGCGAGCACTCGACGAGTCGCGCGCGCGCCAGGTCGCCCACGCGGCGTTGCGAGACGCCGTGGACGAGGTGCGACGGCGCTACGGCAACGAGGCGGTCTCGCGCGCGAGTGAGCTGGGCGAGCTGGCGACTCAACGGGGGAGGTCGGCCTTCGGGCCAGACCTCGACGCGCTATCTGACGGTGACGAGGGTCCCGATCGGCGTTGAAGGCCAGATGGTTTTGGCCGCGGCGAAGGGCATCTCGACGCATCCCAGGCTCTGGGGCCAGCCGTAGGTGGCGCGGATGAAGCCGTGCAGGGCGTCGCCGCCGTTG
>JAJZSX010000181.1 GCA_021849435.1 Actinomycetes bacterium
CATCAATTTGGGCTCCATGGCCAGCGCCCGCGCGATGGCAACCCGTTGCTGCTGGCCACCCGAGAGCTGGCTTGGGTAATTCTTCTCCTTGGCCACGAGGCCGACGCGCGCGAGGAGTTCGCGCGCCCGCACCACCGCGGCGTCGTTAGCGACGCCGCGGACTTTCACCTGACCGATCGTGACGTTGTCGAGCACCGTGAGGTGCTGGAAGAGGTTGAAGCGCTGGAACACCATGCCGATGCGCGAACGTTCGGCGCAGATCTGCTTGTCGTTGCGCTCATAAAGCTTGCCGTCGCGCGCCTCGTAGCCCACCAGATGTCCGTCGACGCGCAATTCGCCGGCGTCGTGTTTCTCCAGGTGATTGATGCAGCGCAACAGCGTGCTCTTGCCCGAGCCCGAGGGGCCAATGAGGCACGTCACCTCGCCACGGGCCACGGACAGATCGACCCCCCGCAGCACCTCGACGGCGCCGTAGGACTTGTGCACACCGTGCGCCTCAACCATCGGCGTCGTCGCGACCATCGGCGTCGTCACGACGACGCCCTCGCGGTGGATCGGCCCGAGGTGAATTTCGCCGCGATGCCGCGTACGTCATTACGCAGCCGCTGGATGGGCGTAGGCGGTGGAGTGCGCAGCGCCCCCTTGGCGTAGTGGCGCTCCACGTAGAACTGCCCGGTGGAAAGAACCGTCGTGACGATGAGGTACCACAGGCTCGCCACGATCAGAAGAGGCATGATCTCGTAGTTGGCAGAATAGATGTTGGTGGCCGCCCCCAGCAGTTCGACCAGGCTCACCGCAATGGCCAGCGAGGTGGTCTTGAGCATCGAGATGATCTCGTTGCCCGTCGGCGGAATGATCACGCGCATCGCCTGAGGCAGGATCACCAAGCGCAGCGTCTGAGAGCGTGTCATGCCGATTGACGTGGCGGCCTCGATCTGCCCCTCGTCGACCGATATCAGCCCCGATCGGGCGATCTCAGACATGTAGGCCGCCTCGTTGAGACCCAGACCGACGACCGCCGTGTTGAAAGGCGTGAAGAACGCCACCAGGTTGATGTGCGCGAAGGTGACGTTGAGAAAGGGCAGCCCGAAGGTCACCGTCTGGTAGAGCGCGGCGATGTTGAACCAGAAGAGAAGCTGCACATACACCGGGGTTCCGCGAAAGAACCAGGTGTACACCCACGCAGTCGCCGACACCAGGCGATTGTGTGACAGACGCATGATGGCGATCAGGAGCCCCAGTGAGATGCCGATCGCCATGGCGATCGCGGTCAGCTCCAGCGTGACAAGCAGACCGCTCAGGATCTCTCGCGAGGTGAAGTAGTGGAACACCACGTTCCAGCCGAAGCGCCAGTTGGTCACCGGGTGGCAGTGGCGCGCACCGGCTGAAGTATGACACGACACCTGCCCCGTCGAGACCTTAGAGAACAGGGTGTGGACCAACATCGCCAAGGCGACTGCGACGACGAATCCCGCGACGTAGCGTCCGACGTGACGAACGGGGACGACCTCGACCGCGTCGTCCCCGTTCGTCATCATGGCTGCCGTTCTACTACAACTGGCTTAGGAGGTGGCTCCGTTCAGGATCATCCTCGATGCCGGAATGGCACCAGCCTGTACGCCCCAGTGGGTGAGGATCGACTTGTAGGTACCATTCGCCTCGAGAACCTTGAGGGCCGCCCGCAGGGCAATCGCCAGGCCGTGTCCGCTGGGAGACTTGGCGGTCGCGATGCCGTAAGGCGCCACGTTCACCGCGTTGCCGACGAGCTTGAACTTGCCGTGGGACTGCGAGACGATGTAGCCAGCCACCTGGCTGTCGACGAAGCCGACCGCCGCCTGACCCGAGGAGACGGCCAGATTCGCCGCGGTCTGAGTGGCGAAGGTGCGGACCGTCACCTTCTTGTTCGCCGGGCAGGTCTTGGCCGTGGCTTGGGCGTCTGACTGCTCACTCGTGCCGGTCTCCACCGCAACGGTTAGCCCACAGAAGCTCTTGAGACCTTTGAAAGTGACCTTCGACTTCGAGCTCGCGTAGACGCCCTCGCCGGCCTGGAAGTAGTCAACGAAGTTGTTGGTCTTCTCACGGGCCTTGTTGTCAGTGAACGACGAGTTTCCGATCTGGTAGCGACCCGACTTGATTCCCGCGAGAATGTTGTCGAAAGTGACGCTGTTCTCCTTGATCTTGATGCCCAATGTCGCCGCGAGGGCGTTCATCAGGTCGATGTCGAAGCCGACCATCTTGGTGCCCTGCATGAACTCGTCCGGCGGATACGTGGCGTCGGTCGCCACCTGCAGCGTTATGTGCTTGTACGCCGCCGGCACCAACTTCGCCGCGGCCGCGTTTACCTTGGTCGTGGCCGCTCCCGCCGTGAGGCTGGAGGCCAGGACGAGCGAGGCGATTCCGGCCACCGCGAGTGCCGCGCGTACGCGTGTGCTTCCCTGCATTGATTCCCCTTGGATCTGTCGACGCCCTTGTGGGCGCGAGAAGTCCATTGTTATCAGATTTTGGGAGAATCCTCAGGTCGGGGGCGGCAAAAACCCTGAGGAATGTGAGGCGACCACGCGCGCCAGGTGCTCGGCCAGGTCATCGACCACCGAGAGCGCCTCGGGGACGATCCCGCCCAGGCGCAAGAACCCGTGCAGCATGCCGTGCGCTTCGAGCAGCTCCACTCGCACGCCGAAGTGCTCGAGCAGGCCCGCGTAGGCCACCGCCTCGTCGCGTAGGGGGTCGCACTCGGCCACCACGATGATCGCAGGCGGCACGCCGGTGAGATCGCTCGCGAGCAGCGGCGAGACCCGTTCGTCGGTCACGTCGGTGAAATCACCCAGGTACTGTCCGTAGTCGTAACGCAAGTGGTCGACGTCGAGGAGGAATCCTGAACGATAGACGTGACCGGAGTCGGTGAGTAGCCCCGGTCCCAGCGTCGGATAGAGCAGGACTTGGGCGGCGACATCGACGTCGGCGCCGCGTAGCTGGTTGAGGGCCGCCGTGGCGAGCGTCGCCCCGGCCGAGTCGCCCATCACGATGAGCGACGCGTGAGCGCCGGCGAACTGGGCGCGATGGCTGGCTGCGTAGGCAATGGCGTCGCGCGCGTCGTCAAGCCCCGCCGGGAACGGGTGCTCGGGCGCCAGGCGGTAGGCCACGGAGAGATAGCGCATGTTCGTGTCCGCGGCGAGACGCCGGCAAAGTCCGTCGTGTGAATCCAGGTCACCGGCGACGAAGCTGCCGCCGTGGAAGTAGACGACCAGCGAACTCTCCTCGTCGACGTCGGGCACGTAGAGGCGAGCGGCCAGTTCGCGCCCGGGCAGCTTCAGGCGTACGTCGCTGACAACGGCCAAAGGCTCGGGGGTGGGCCAGAGGGACCCGGCCTGTTCGAGGTAGAGGCGACGGCGCTCAACGGGCGTGAGAGTGGACGGGTGCGGGCGCGGATGCTCCTTCGCCGCGAGAACGAACGGCTCCATTGAGGGATGAACCACACGGACCTCCTGGCCACAAGGTTACGCAGGTCGCAGACCCTTTCCAAACTGTGACAGCGTCAGAGTCACCATTTCACTCGGAGTCAAAAGGCCGAAGTCCCGGCTCCGTGGTGGGAACCGGGACTTCGGCCTGGAGCGGACGACCGGGCTCGAACCGGCGACCTCGACCTTGGCAAGGTCGCGCTCTACCAACTGAGCTACGTCCGCGTCGCGACCAGTGTAGCCGACCGCACTCGAAGGGACGACTAGCGCCCCGAGCTGCCGAACCCGCCGTTGCCCCGACGGCTCTCGGGCAAGGCCGCAACAAGCCGGTAAGTTGCGGGCGCGAGCGCGAGGATCACCAACTGCGCGATGCGATCTCCCGGTGCCACGTCGTAGTCGAGCGAAGGGTCCAGGTTGACCAGGGCCACCTTCACCTCGCCTCGATATCCACTGTCGATCAGGCCCGGTGCGTTCGCGCAAGTAACGCCGTGACGCGCCGCGAGACCACTGCGCGGCAGCACAAAGCCGCCGTAGCCCTCGGGGATTGCGATCGCCAGACCGGTCGCTACGAGGGCCCGTCCCCCGGCCGCGGCCAGGTGGGCCGTTTCGACCGCGACCAGGTCCCAACCCGCGTCACCCGGGTGGGCCGTGTCGGGCACCTGCGCGTCGGGGTGCAGGCGCGTCACGAGGATTTCCATGGGCGCACCCTAGTGCGCGCCACGAGGATCACTAGTGTCGAAGCATGCTCGCCTGGATGGACCTCGAGATGACTGGCCTCGAACCCGAACGCCACGTCATCGTCGAGATCGCCACTCTCATCACCGATGACCACCTCAACGTGATCGCCGAAGGTCCTGACCTCGTCATTCACGCTTCCGAGGAGCAGCTGTCCCAGATGGGCGAGTTCGTCACCGAGATGCACACGTCATCGGGCCTGCTCGCTGCGATCCGCGCCTCGACGGTTACTTCCGCCGAGGCCGAAGGGCAGACTCTGGCGTTCCTGCGCGAGTACATCAGTGATGAGCGTAGCGTGCCACTGTGCGGCAACTCCATCGGCACCGACCGGCGCTTCTTGCAGGAGTACATGCCCAACCTCGAGTCCTTCTTCCACTACCGCAATGTCGACGTCTCGACGATCAAGGAGTTGGCCAAGAGATGGCAGCCCGAGGTGGTCGCCTCGCGTCCGGAAAAGGCGTCGAGCCACCGCGCGCTCGACGACATCCGCGAGTCCCTGGCCGAGTTGATCCACTATCGCGAGACACTCTTCAGCCTTCGAGCGACGCCACCGGCTCCGTGAGCCAATCTCTCTCCCTCGCCGAGGCAACCGCGGCCCTCACGGCGCCGGGCCAGATGTTCGAATTGGAGACGTTGGTCCTCGACGGTGTCGAGATGACCGCGTGGAAGCACGCGGCGCACAACCTCGGCCAGATCCTCGAGCTCTCGCGGCGCCACGCGGACTCGCTGTTCCTCGTCTACGAGGAACAGCGAGTCACCTTCGATCAGCACTACCGCATCGTGGCGACCCTGGCCGCCCGCCTCCAGTCACTCGGGGTCGCCAAGGGCGAGCGCGTGGCCATCGCCGCTCGCAATCTGCCCCAGTGGGTGGAGGCGTTCTGGGCCACGATGGTCCTGGGCGCGATCAGCGTACCGATCAACGCCTGGTGGACGACTGACGAACTGGCCTACGCGCTGGCCGACTCGAGTGCGCGGATGGCCTTCGTCGATGAGGAACGCCTGGAGCGGCTCCTCCCCGTCCTCGACGACCTATCCGATCTCGAGGCGCTGATCGTCTTCAGCCGTGACCCGGCGATCCGTGAGCCGCTCGCGACGCACGGCCGCGTGCGCGTTGTGCGCTTCGAAGAGTTCCTCAGCGGCGTCGACTCCGAAGCGATTGTCCCATCGATCGACGTCGAGCCCGACGACGTGGCGACGATCTTCTACACCTCGGGTACTACAGGCCGTCCTAAGGGGGCTGTCGGAACGCACCGCAATATCATCACGAACCTGATGAACTTGTTCTTCATCGGCCAGCGCGCAACCATACGATTCGGCGCCGGGGACGATCGAGGCCCCAGCGCCACACTGCTCAACATCCCCCTCTTTCATGCAACGGGCTGCCTCGCCTCGATGGTCGTCTCTACCGCGGCCGGGGGCAAGCTCGTAATGATGCATCACTTCGAGAGATCGGA
>JAJZSX010000182.1 GCA_021849435.1 Actinomycetes bacterium
GCCGCGCCGGGGGAATTCGAGGAACCCGGTGGGCTTACCCATTGCGCTGCTCGTCTCGTGCGCGCTGGTACTCCGAGGTCTCGATGCGCACGAAGTCCATGCGCGCGACGCGCCACTGGTCGAGGATCGAGGCGGCTACCGGCGAGTCGGTCTCGCGCAGGTAGCGCTCGAGCAGACCGTGCAGGGTCGTCTCGTCGTCGTACTCGAGCGGGTCGACCTCGTAGACCCCGGCACTGAGCACGTCATAGACGCGTCGGCCCGGGTCATAGAGGTAGATGGTGCCCCCCGACATCCCGGCGGCGAGATTGCGCCCGACGTCCCCGAGGATGGCGATGACCCCGCCGGTCATGTACTCCCCGGCGTGGTCCCCGGTCCCCTCGACGACGATCGTCGCTCCGGAGTTGCGCACACCACAGCGCTCCCCCACGACCCCGCTCACGAAGAGCTCGCCCGAGGTCGCGCCGTAACCGATCACGTTGCCGGCGATAATGTTCTCGTCGCGCGCGAAGACCGACTCGCTCGGCGGGCGCACGATGATGCGCCCGCCCGAGAGGCCCTTGCCGACGTAGTCGTTGCAGTCGCCCGACAGCCGGATCGTCAGACCCGCGGGCATGAACGCACCGAGGCTCTGGCCGGCCGAGCCCTCGAGACGCAGCGTGATGGTGTCTTCGGGCAGGGTCTGCGCGCCGAGCAGGCGCGTGACGGCGCTGCCGGTCAGGGTGCCGACCGTGCGGTTCACGTTCTCGATGCGGCCCTCGTAGACGTAGGGCGTGGCGTCGCGGGCGGCGACGAGCGCCTCGTCAAAGAACTTCCAGTCGAGTGCCTCGGCGAGGCCGTGGTCCTGGCCAATGCGTTGGAACCGCTGCTCGTCTGGCACCGGGTGCAGCAGCGCCGCGAGGTCGAGGCCGCTCGCGCGCGCCGCGTCCTCGTCCACCACGAGGTGTGACGGGTCCCCGATCAGTTCGTCGAGGCTGCGCAGGCCGAGCTGACTCAGGTACTCACGCACCTCGGTCGCGATGAACTCGAAAAAGTGCTCGACGAACTCGGGCTGGCCCGTGAAGCGCTCGCGCAGGGCGGGGTTCTGCGTGGCGATGCCGACCGGACACGTGTCGAGGTGACAGACCCGCATCATCACACAGCCCGACACCACGAGCGGCGCCGTCGCGAAGCCGAACTCCTCGGCGCCGAGCATCGCGGCGATCACGACGTCGCGCCCGGTCTTCAGCTGGCCGTCGACCTGCAGGACGACCCGGCTGCGCAGGCCGTTCGCGGCGAGGGTCTGGTGGGCCTCGGTGAGGCCGATCTCCCACGGCGTGCCCGCGTGCTTGAGCGACGTGAGCGGCGCGGCACCCGTACCGCCGTCGTGACCCGAGACCAGCACGACGTCGGCGTGGGCCTTGGCGACGCCCGCGGCGATCGTGCCCACGCCCTGCTCGCTCACGAGCTTCACGTGGATGCGGGCCTGGTCGTTGGCGTTCTTCAGGTCGTAGATGAGCTGGGCGAGGTCCTCGATCGAGTAGATGTCGTGGTGCGGTGGCGGCGAGATCAGCCCGACGCCGGGCGTCGAGTGACGCGTCGCAGCGATCCAGGGATAGACCTTCGTGCCGGGCAGCTGGCCGCCCTCGCCGGGCTTGGCGCCCTGGGCCATCTTGATCTGCAGGTCGTCGGCGTTGACGAGGTAGCGGCTCGTGACGCCGAAGCGGCCCGAGGCGACCTGCTTGATCGCCGATCGCCGGTTCTGGCGCGGGTCGCTCGTGTCGAACCGGTCCTCGTCCTCGCCACCCTCGCCGGTGTTGGACTTCGCGCCGAGGCGGTTCATCGCGATGGCGAGCGTGGTGTGCGCCTCCTCGCTGATCGAGCCGTAGGACATGGCTCCGGTCGAGAAGCGCCGCACGATCGACGCCACGCTCTCGACCTCGTCGAGGGGTGTCGGGGTCCCAGCCGGCACCAGGTTTAAGAGCGAGCGCAGCGTCATGCGCCCGCGCGACTGGTCGTCTACGAGCGTTGTGTACTCCTTGAACAGGTCGTAGCGCCCCTCGCGGGTCGCGTGCTGGAGCTTTTGCACCGTGTGGGGGTTGAAGAGGTGCAGCTCGCCGTCGCGGCGCCACTGGTACTCCCCGGCGTTACCGAGTGCCTCCGCGGGCGACTCGACGGCGTAGGCCGCGCGGTGCCAGGTGAGCAGGTCGTTCGCGATCCGTTCGATGCCCGTGCCCCCGATCCGCGAGGTGAAGCCCGGGAAGTAGGCCGCGAGCAGCGCCTCGTCGAGCCCGACCGACTCGAAGAGCTGGGAGCCCACGTAGCTCGCGACGGTGCTGACGCCCATCTTGGACATGACCTTCACGAGGCCCTTGGTGAGGGCCTTGGCGTACTGGTAGCGAGCCTCGTAGGCCGCGCGCTGCTCAATATCTCCAAGGTCCACGAGCGCATCGATCGATTCATAGGCGAGGTACGGGCACACCGCGGAGGCCCCGAAGCCCACGAGCAGCGCGACGTGGTGCACCTCGCGCACGTCACCGGCCTCGAGGATGAGCGCTGCGCGGGTGCGCAGGTGCTCGTCGACGAGTCGGTGGTGGACCGCTGAGACGAGCAGCAAACTCGGAATCGCGGCGTGGGTCGCGCTGGTGTTGCGGTCCGACAGGATCACGAGGTTCGTTCCCGCGCGCACCTGGGCGACGACCTCGTCGGCGATCTGCGCGATGGCCGCGGCCAGCCGCTGCCCGTTGCTCCCCTCGCCCTCGACCGGAAACAGCCCGTCGAGGGCGACCGGCGCGAAGCCAGTGACGTGCTCGTTCTCGTTCACGTAGCGAAGCTTGGCCAGGTCCTCAATGCTGAGTACCGGCGAGGGCAGGACGATCTGGTGGCAGTGCGCCGCGGACTCGCTCAGCAGGTTGTCCTCGCCGCCTATCGTCACTCGGGTGGAGGTGACGAGCTCCTCGCGAATGGCGTCGAGCGGCGGGTTGGTCACCTGGGCGAAGAGCTGGCTGAAGTAGTCGAAGATCGACCGCGGTCGGCTCGAGAGCACCGGCAGCGCGCTGTCTGAGCCCATCGAGCCGATGGGCTCTTCGCCCACCTGAGCCATGTGGCGCACGATCAGGCGCAGGTCCTCGTCGCTGTAGCCGAAGTTGCGCTGACGCTGGCGGACCGAGGCGTAGCTCGGCAAGAGCATGGGTCGCGCGTTGAGGTCCTCGAGGGCGACCTGCTGCTCGCGCAGCCACTCGCCGTAGGGCGCACGCCCGGCCAGCTCGGACTTGACCGCCTCGTCGTCGACGATGGCACCTTGCTCGAGGTCGACGAGGAAGACCCGGCCGGGCTGGAGCCGTCCCTTGCGCACGACGGTTCGGGGGTCGATGGGCAGCACGCCCACCTCGCTCGCGAAGATGACCCGGTCGTCGCTCGTCACCCAGTAGCGCGCCGGGCGCAGGCCGTTGCGATCGAGCACGGCGCCCACGACGGTGCCGTCACAGAATGTGATCGACGCGGGGCCGTCCCACGGCTCCATCAGCGCGGCGTGGTAGCGGTAGAAGTCGCGGCGGCGCTCGTCCATCGCCGTCGAGCGCTCCCACGCCTCGGGGATCATCATCAAGACCGCGTGGGGCAGCGTGCGCCCGCCGCGCACGAGTAGCTCGACCACCTCGTCGAAGCTCGCCGAGTCGCTCATGGACTCGGTGATGATGGGCGTCAGCTCGGCCAGGTCGACCGGCAGGGCGGGCGCGCGCAGCGTCGTCTCGCGCGCGTGGATCCAGTTGCGGTTCCCGCGAATCGTGTTGATCTCACCGTTGTGGGCGATGAAGCGGAAGGGCTGGGCGAGTTCCCAGCGCGGCAGGGTGTTGGTCGAGAACCGACTGTGCACCACCGCCACGGCCGAGCGCAGTTCGGGGTCCGAGAGGTCGGCGAAGTACCGGCGCAACTGGGGGGCGCTCAGCATCCCCTTGTAGATCAGGACCTTCGCCGAGCACGACGATGCGTAGAGGCCCTCGCGCCGCTCGGCGAGCCGGCGCAGGCAGAACAGCGCGTCCTCCAGGGCTCCCGGGGTCGTCTCGGCCGCACTCGCCAGCAGCTGCATCGCGAAGCGAGGCTCGCTCGCCGCCGACGTCGCGCCCAGGATCGAGGAGTCGACGGGGACCTCGCGCCACGCGATGCTGGTAAGACCGGTCCGCGCGGCCGCCGCGGCGAGTTCGGCGCGCACCTCATCGGCGTCGCGCGAACGATCGATCATCCAGTGCGCGATGCCGTAGTGACCGGCTGGGGGCACCACGTCGCCGAACCACGACCGCACGGCGTCGTCGGGGATTTGTACGAGCACGCCCGCGCCGTCACCGGTATCGGGGTCGGCACCCGTCGCGCCACGGTGCTCGAGGTTCTCCAGGATCGTGAGGGCGTCGGTCACGGTGTGGTGGCTCGGGCGCCGCGTGAGGTCCGCGATCATCCCGACGCCACACGCGTCGTGCTCGAAGGAGGGGTCGTAGAGGGTTCTTGTCATAGCGTCACCTAACGGGGCAGCGCTGACCCGAGGCCACTATACCGAATTTCGAAAGTGCGACTGCGACCTACGCTGATGGGGTGACACACGAACATCCTTCCGTTGCGGTCGTGGGCGCGGGCATCATCGGTCTCGCCACGGCCTTTCGCCTCGCGCGCCGCGGCCACGCGGTCACCCTCTTCGATCCGGCACCGGCCACGGGAGCGACGCGCGCCGCGGCCGGCATGATCGCGCCGAGCGCCGAGATCGCATCCGGCGAGGAGTCCAACTATCGATTCCAGCGTGGCGCGATGGACGCGTGGCGAACGATGGCCGACGAGATCGCGGCGGTCGTGGGACGCGAGGTTGCGATCGTGCAGACCGGTACGCTCATCGTAGGTTGGGACGCCAGCGACCGTCGTCTCATCGAGCAGTTCCGTGTCGTCGCTGAGGAGTTCGGCGCCCCGATGCGTGGCGTCACGCGTGACGAGCAGCCCCAGCTCTTCGAGGGTCTCACGACTCGCATCACCGAGGGGCTGGTCATGGACGACGACGGCTGGCTCGACCCCGACGAGGCAGTCACACTGCTGATGGCGGCTAACGAGGCACTCGGGGTCCGTCTGGTGCGCGAGCGCGTGCGCTCGGCGCGAGCCGTCGACGGCGGGGTCGTGGTCGAGAGCGACTCGGGCGAGACGACCGCTAACTACGGGATCGTCGCCACCGGTGCGAGTGGGCTGCCCGACGGGCTCACGGTCCCTAAGTCACCGACGGTGCGCCCCGTGCGCGGGGTGACGGTTCGCGTGCAGAGCCTGGATCGCAGCGCGCTGCCCACCGTGCGGGCCTACGTGCGCGGCCGCGCCTTCTACATGGTGAGTCGCCCCGGCGGCTACTGCGTGCTTGGCGCGACCGCCGAGGAGAAGCCACAGCCCCTCGTCGAGGTCGGCGAGCTCCAGCGCCTGCTGCGCGACGGTCTGGACATCGTGCCCGAGCTCGAGTCCGCTCCCCTGCTCGAAGTGCGAAACGGCCTGCGGCCCGCGACGACTGACCTGCGGCCGTTCTTCGTGGCGCTCGAGGAGCCGGGGTGGCGCTGGTCGTCGGGCCACTACCGCCACGGCGTCACCCTCGCGCCGCTGGCGGCG
>JAJZSX010000183.1:0-3507 GCA_021849435.1 Actinomycetes bacterium
GGCGAGCTCGGCATCATCGGTTTCATCCTCATCATGATGCTCAGCGTGGTGCTGCTCACCACCAATCGCACGCTGATCCTTACCGGCCGCGTGGTCCAATGGCTGTTGAACAAGATCCCGCGACGCCAGCCCACTACCAACCTGCCCGACCGGCTGGTCAACGAACGCGACCTCGTGCGCAACGACCTCGGCCAGAACTGGTGGAAGGCGGTGCTGCTGGTCGCAGGCAGAATCGGGCTGGACTACTTCAGCCTTTTGGCGGCGCTGCGCGCGACCGGAGCGCGACCGAACCCACCACTCGTTCTGCTTGCCTACGCCGCGACCGCGGTGATCGCCCTGCTTCCGCTCACGCCGGGCGGAATCGGCATCGTCGAGGCGAGTCTGAGCGGGCTCCTTGTCCTCGCCAACGTCCCCGGCGCGAGCGCGGTCGTGGCAACGCTCGCCTTTCGAGTCGGTTCGTATTGGTTGCCAACCATCGCGGGAGGAATCTGCTGGATACTCTTCCGTCGCCGCTACGGACCGTTGAAGGTTGACGAGCGCACTCGCTGAGTGATTGTAACAATCGTTGCAGCAGTAACGCTTCGAAATCGCTTGGTGTCCTCAACCACGTTTCTCCGTGAAGCCACAGGCCTAGACCGGCTGAACATCGTATTCGCTTCGCCGAAGGCCGTGCTATGATTCCCCGCCTAAATTTCCTACACGTTGCCGCTCAACTGAATCACAACGCGGCGGACCGATTCGGCGCGAATTGACGCCGGAGGATCTGTTCGCGAGGGGAAACTTCATAACTCCCCTACGACCCATGCAGCCGCACGGCGTCTCGTGGAATGCGCCAACCTCACCTCGCGGGACCTCGCGGATGATCGAGGGCGCCCGATCACTCATTACTTTTGAGTCATGCGGGTTTCGTTCGGTGTCAATGATGTGGACGTGATCGATCGCACCTCGGCTGAAGCACCGTGATGTCCGACCACCCGCCACACCCAACTCATTGGACTGTGCGAGCGAAATTGCTCGGTGTGCTCGGCACGCTCGTGCTCGTAGGAATACTCGTCGAGTCGACACAGCCGGCGGCGTCAATCCGATCGACGACGGCGGCGTCCGTGCCCACCTCGATCAAGTTCCGCCATCCGACGACCACGGTGACGACGAATCCGGCGTTCACCACACCGTCGGCGGCCCTGAACCAGCGGGCGCGCGGCTGCGGGCTCGCGACGTCGCCTCCGAGACGCACCGTCGCCGCCAGCGCGATCGGGCACTGTAGCGTCCTCGAGATCGGTGACTCGTTGGGCACGGATTTGGGTTGGGGCCTCGATAACGAACTGGCCTCGACGAGATCGCTCAGACTCCACCTCATGGACAAGACCTCGACGGGGCTGGCCGCCACCTGGTTCTACAACTGGCCCCGCGAGGAGCGGTCGATGCTCGCGCGCTTCCACCCCAATCTGCTCATCGTCTTCCTCGGCGCGAATGATCAACAGGCCATTCGCTTCGACGGTCGCTCCTACGACTTCAACACGCCCCGCTGGCGAACCCGGTACTCGGCCCTCATCCGACAGGTCGACACCCTGGCCACCCGCGCCGGCAGCTACGTGCTCTGGGTCGGACTCCCGGCCATGGCGCCGACCACGTTCAATGCGGGGGTGACGGTACTTAACTCGCTTTATCAGGGTGTCGCCCATAGCGTGCCGGGCGTCACCTACCTATCGACGTGGGGCCTCTTCACCAATCACCGGGGGCACTATCGCGCCAGCGCACCCGTTAACCACGCGAACGCCGTGATCCGCGCGCCGGACGGGATCCACTTCAGCGCCATCGGCGGCGACGTCTTCGCCACGTTCGTGGTCGACGAGATTGAGTCGATCTACCACGTGACGCTCCATCTCGACAGGCCGGCTTTCATCACCGACTAACTAATTGGTCGCGGCTACGAGATGTGCACGAGTCGTCCCACCGAGTACGTCACGTCCCAGGAGAGTACGAGACATATCACGAGTAGTAAGCCAGTCGCCCACGGATCTCGTGCGAGCTGCTTCGATCGGCGGATTGGATTCTCAATGAAATGGTAGGAGACGACCGCGCAGGCCGAGGCTCCGGCGACTTCGATGATTCTCGCGAGCGGCGACGAGATGGGGTGGACGAGCTGGAGGGTTAGCATCAACCATACGAAGTGCCATAGGTAGAGCGAGTACGAGATGTCCCCCACATAGCCCAAGGGGCGCCATGAGAGCCACGATGCGGGCGCCACCCGTAGGCTCGACTGGCCCGTCCAGAGTAAGACGGCGGCGGCCCCGCTCGGCCACCACGCGAGCAATCCCGGATAGGTGCTGAAGGCGTTGAGGCGAAGTGCCGCGACGGCAATGACCACCAGCGCCAGCACCGCAGCGACAGCGTTCGCGAGCGGGGTCCGTCGAGCCCACCCGACGGGAATGACGGCGACGAGCCCACCGAGGGCGAACTGCCAGAACCGGGTGAAGGGCGAGTAGTAGGCCGCCACGGGATTGATGGGCGTGAGGTGATACGACCACCACGCCGAGAACACGATGGCGAGGACGAGAAATCCGGCTAGGGCACGTATACGACTGGCTGACGGCACGTATCGCACGATCGAGAAGATGATCACCGGGTACGCGAGGTAGAACTGCTCCTCGACCGCGAGTGACCAGTAGTGCGTGACAAGCGACGGCGCGAGGCCCGGAATGAAGTAGTTGTTCCCAGTGTTGATGAGCCTGAAGTTCTCCCCGAAGAGCGCGGCCCATCGGACGTCGCCGAGCAGTTGGACATTGAAGTTCGCGCCGAGCAGGACGTAAGCCGCCATAACGGTCACGACCAGGACCACCGTCGCTGCGGGCACGATACGCCGGATACGGCGAGCGTAGAAATGCGCCAGATTTTGACGGATACCGCGCTCGGGTTGACGAAGGAGCAACTGCGTGATCACGAAGCCGCTGATGACAAAGAACACGTCGACGCCGATGTAGCCACCCTCGAAGCCCGGGACCGAGGCGTGGACCAAAATGACGAGGATGACCGCGACGGCGCGGAGCCCTTGGATGTCGGGCCGAAACGTCGGCTGTTCGCTTTGGAGCGGTTCGAGCGGTTCGATCGTTTCGGCCTTCAGGATGCGCTCCTCACATTGCGGGCCTCGCGTTACCTGTCGAGAGTAGCCCCACTGCCTCCGGACGGTGAGAATCGTCTACCCGTCACTCCCACGCTGAAGATCGGTGTGGAACTGACCGAGTATCGGTCGGACGTTGCGGAGAAACCACCCACGTCGCCCAATGCGAGCACACCGCACCATCGGGTTCCCTCGTCGAAGTCTCGTGCTCGTCCAAGGCTAACGGGTGGGTACCAATCTGGCCGTGGCCCCAATCGAATCACCACCCCCCGGTTCCTAGGCAGCGATCCGCATCACGCCACTCGACGCTGTTTGATGAGTCTGCCGAGTCCAGCGATTACACGTAACGGCGCACCAGACGTCGGTGAACTTGCGCAGTCGAGACCCTG
>JAJZSX010000183.1:3517-5278 GCA_021849435.1 Actinomycetes bacterium
ACTCGGTGGCCGTGATCCGCTCACCGTGGACGTCGGCGGCCTCGGGCGAGGCGAGCCACACGATGGGCGGGCCCATGATGGCGGGATCCAACAGTCGTGCCCGCACCTCAGGCGGGACCTCGTCGGGGATCATGCCGGTGGCCGTGGCGCCACCTGGGAGGAGCACGTTGAGGCGCACCGACGTCGCCGCCAGGTCAGCCGCCATCACGTGAGCGAGGGCCTCGACCGCGGCGCCCGACGGACCGTAGGGCACGAAGCCAGCCCGGCTCATCGTCTCGACGTTCATGGAGATCACGACCACGCGGCCGCCGACCGACAGCATGCGCGGGACGACGGCACGGGCGACCAAGAAGGTCCCCATGACCTTCGTGTCGACGACGTTACGAAAGCCGTCCGCGGAGACCTCCCAAAACGGCTGAGGCTGGCTGAGGAACCGAGGGTTCACCGTGCGCATCCCGACGCCCGCGTTGCACACGAGGAGGTCGAGGCCGCCCAGTTCGCCGTAGATCTCGTCGACCGCGCTCGAAACCGCTTCGGGTGCTCGAACGTCCATCGCCCAACCACGTGCACCGACGCCGAGGCCCTTCGCGGCGTCACGAGCCCGCTCACGATCGCGACTCGTGACCACGACCTGTGCGCCCGCGAGTGCGAGCGCCTGGGCCATCGCCCGACCGAGTCCACTCGTCCCACCGGTGACGAGCGCTCGAACGCCGTGCAGGTCACTCACCGTCCGTTCGGCCATAGCCGCCACGCTACCCACTCGTCGTCGCGCACCGAGAGGACTCCCTAACCGCGGGCCCGCCACGATGCCACTGCCCAAGGGTCACCGTCACGCCGCACGACGGCGGGTATCAACCGACCACCGTGCGGGGCGCTCGCGACGGGTTCGAGTCGCTGATGGCCTAATGGTTCACGGTCGACATGTCGGCGTATCGGTCGCCCGCGCTCGATCCGACCGGCACGGCGGCGTCGAGTTTGGTCAGATCGTCGTCGCTGAGATGGATGTCGAGGGCGCTGATGTTCTCGTCAAGGTAGTGGCGGTGCTTCGTGCCCGGGATGGGCACGACATCCTCACCCTGGGCCAGCACCCACGCCAAAGCCAACTGGCTCGGCGTGGCACCTTTCTCGGCCGCGATCTGGCGCACGCGCTCGAGGAGCTCGAGATTCTTGGCGAAGTTTTGCCCCTGGAAACGCGGCGAGTGTCGGCGGAAGTCGTTCTCGTCGAGGTCCTCGACGTTGCGAATCGTCCCCGACAGGAATCCCCGCCCCAACGGTGAATAGGCCACGAAGCCGATGCCGAGTTCTCGCACCGTCGTCAGGACACCATTGTCTTCGACGTCCCGCGACCACAGCGACCACTCGGTCTGGACTGCCGTCACTGGGTGGACTTGGTGCGCTCGACGAATCGTCGCCGGAGCAGCTTCGCTGATCCCGAGGTGACGAACCTTGCCCGCCGCCACGAGTTCTGCGAGAGCGCCCCACGTCTCCTCCACCGGCACGCTCGGGTCGACGCGGTGCTGGTAGTACAGGTCGATGTGATCGACACCTAAGCGCGCGAGGCTGGCGTCGCAGGCGCGACGCACGTAGTCCGGATGGCCGTTGACACCGACCCTCGTGCCGTCCTCGCGTCGCTCATTGCCGAACTTCGTGGCGAGCACGACCGCATCGCGTCGAGCCGCGATGGCGCGCCCGACCAGTCGCTCGTTGGTGAACGGCCCATACATATCCGCGGTGTCCAAGAAGTTCACTCCCGCGTCAAGG
>JAJZSX010000183.1:5288-5580 GCA_021849435.1 Actinomycetes bacterium
AGCGACTCCTGCTCGTCACCGCTGCCGTAGAACTCGGACATGCCCATGCAGCCCAGACCCTGCGCGGAGACCTCCAGGGCCGCCGGTCCGGTCCCGAGCGTGCGACGAGAAACAATCATGACAGACCTCCTGAGTCGAGAAGCAACCCTCACTTTATGGTCGACACGCCGCGTCCGACCCGAGGGTGCCACTGCCACGCCGCGCTCGTAACGGGATCCGGATCGTCGTGCACGCCCAGTCACCGCACGCTCGAGTGCCATTCGTCGACTCGGTCGCCGAAGCGCCGCGACAT
>JAJZSX010000184.1 GCA_021849435.1 Actinomycetes bacterium
GGGTCCTAGAGGGAATCAAAGCCTACCCTGCCTACCTGCGCAACGGACGGCTCGACATCCTCGCGATGAACGCGCTCGGGTCCGCACTCTACGCCGAGGTGCTCGACGGTAGGTCGCTGCCAGTCAACATGGCCCAGTTCATCTTCTTTGACCCTCGCGCAGCCGAGTTCTTCATCGACTGGGATGACGTCGCCAATGACACCGTCGCGATCCTTCGCGCCCAGGCCGGCCACGACCCCTACGACCGGCGCCTCACCGACCTGATCGGCGAGCTCTCCACGCGCAGCGACGAGTTCCGCGTGCGCTGGGCGAACCACAACGTCAAGTTCCACCGCAGCGGCGCCAAGCGTCTGCACCACCCGGTCGTGGGCGACCTCACGCTCGACTACGAGGCCCTCGAACTCGGCGGGGACTCCGGACAGCGGATCAACGTCTACAGCGCCGAGCCCGGCTCGCCGTCGGCGAATTCGCTGCAGCTGCTCGCCAGCTGGTCGGCGTCGAGCGTCGCGCAACCGGTCGACGTCGAGACCCTCGACGAGTGGCGGCGTTCTCGGCGGCCCGCCGCCGGTTCCCTAGACTCGAGCGCGAACGCCACCGCGGGAGAACCATGATCCGTCACATCGTCGCCTTCCAGCTCGCCGCTTCCGACCCTGACGTGCGCCAACGCCACGTCGTCGAAATGCGCTCGCGCCTCGAGGCACTCGCTGACGTGGTGCCAGGCGTCATCTCGATCGAGGTCCACCCGGACCTGGGTGTCGTCGACTCGCACTGGCCGCTCATCCTCGTCTCGAGCTTCGAGTCGACCGAGGCGCTCGACCAGTACTTGGTGCACCCGCGCCATCGCGCGGTCGTCGACTGGATGAACGACGGCGTCGTAGTCGATCGCGTCGCGGTCGACTACCTCACCGACTGACACGTTCCTCTGCTCGAAAACCTCGCAGTCAGCCTCGGTCGACGCCGGGGTTCTCGAGCACCGACGGGCCGAGGTCGTGCACGTCGGCCACGCCGGCGAGTGCGAGCACGACCATGAGGTCAGCGCGTAGCGACTCGATGACGTTGAAGACCCCCTGCTCGCCGCGGGCAGCCACCGCGTAGATCCACGGTCGCCCGACCAGGCACGCCCGGGCACCGAGTGACAAGGCCTTGACAATGTCCAGACCGCTGCGCACCCCGCCGTCCATCAAGATCTCGACCGCGTCGCCGACGGCGTCGGCGATTCTCGGCAGGGCGCGGATCGTCGAGGTGACGTCATCGAGCTGTCGCCCCCCGTGGTTGGAGACGATGATCGCATCGGCGCCGTTGGCGACGGCCTCGCGCGCGTCCTCGGGATCGAGGATCCCCTTGAGCACGATCGGTCCGTCCCAGAGCGAGCGCAGCCACTCGAGGTCGTGCCAGGTGACGCTTGGATCGAACTGTCCCGCGACCCAGTGCTGGAAGTCTTGGGGCACGCGCCCAGCGGGCACGGCGCTCTCGAGGTTGCCGAACGTGAGGGGCTTGCCCCCGAGGGCCACCTCGCGCACCCAGCGCGGGTGGCTCGCGATGTCCAGCCGGCGCCGATTCCGCGCGAGGGTCGAAAGGCCACCGTTGAGCCCGTTTCGGGCGTCACGAAAGCGCCGCCCCGGCACCGCGAGGTCGACGGTCAGTACGAGCGTCGTGCAGCCCGCCGCTCGGGCGCGGGCCACGAGTTCCTCGGCGAACCGGCGATCCTTCATGACGTAGAGCTGGAACCAGAACGGTGTGGTCGTGGCGGCCGCGACCTCTTCGATCCCACAGATCGAGAGGGTCGACTCGGTGAAGAGGATCCCCGCGCGCTCTGCCGCCCGCGCGGCCAGCACCTCGGCGCGCGGCGCGAACATGCCCGCGAAGCCGACCGGCGCGAGTACGAGGGGCAGCGAGAGCGACTGACCGAGAACCGTGGTCGCCAAGCGACGATTGGAAACGTCGCGCAACACCCGCTGTCGAACGCGAAGTGCCCGTAGATCGTCTTGGTTCGCGCGCATCGAGTTCTCGGCGAACGCACCCCCGTCCACGTAGTCAAAGAGCTGGCGGGGAAGTCGGCGGCGCGCGAGCTCTCGGAAGTCCTCGGTCGTCGCGGGCGCTAGTTGCAGTGTGCGGTCGCGACGTCGAAGCGTCATGCTTCGCTCCACGTCACGACCGGGCGAGGCAGCGGATTGCTCATCATGTGCACCTCCCTGTCATCGACCACTCGGCGCCGTCGATGCGTCGGCGCTGGGTCGGACTGTAGTGCCGGGCCGGGCCTAGGACGTGGCCCACATCCGTGACGGTGTCTCGGGTACCAGTCAGGCGAATTCACCGTGTCGCCCAGCGCCGCCACGGAAGCGCCGGGCGCCGTCGAGCCCGTCGGCGGCGAGCGATCGCTGCCCGAGGATGAACTCGTTGGCCATCGCGTCGCGCTCGCTGACTCCCTCTTGCTCGTAGAGCGAGCGACGGTCGTTTCGCAGGCAGGTCTGGGGAAAGGCCGCGATCTGGGTGGCGAGCGTCTCGGCGACCTCGCGCGCGTGACCGCTCGCCACGACCCGGTTCACGAGTCCCATCGCGAGGGCCTCCTCGGCCGAGACGGCGCGCCCCGTGAGGACGAGGTCGAGCGCTCGGCCCGTGCCGATGAGCCGCGGCAGGCGAACGGTGCCCCCGTCGACGAGCGGGACGCCCCAGCGCCGGCAGAACACCCCGAAGACGGCGTCAGCCGCGGCGACGCGCAGGTCGCACCAGATCGCGAGCTCGAGGCCGCCGGCGACGGCGTAGCCCTCGACCGCGGCGATGACCGGCTTGGTGAGCGCGAGCCGTGAGACGCCCATCGGGCCATCACCGTCACTGGCCATCCGATTGCCCCGCTCGGAGTCGACGGCCGTGAGGTCGGCTCCGGAACAGAAGTTGCCGCCCTCGCCGTAGAGGACGGCGACCGAGGCCGCCTCGTCGGCGTCAAAGGCCCGGAAGGCCTCGGCCAGACGGGCCGCCGTGGGGCCGTCCACGCTATTCCTCGAGGCCGGGCGATGCAGGATCACCGTCGTGATCGGTCCCGTTCGTTCGACGCGAACCGACGCCGACTCACTCATAAATCCGCCCACAGTGGGTCGCGCAGCGCTCGTCGCAGGACCTTGCCGACGGCCGACTTGGGGATCTCGGCGAGCACCGTGACGCGCTTGGGGACCTTGTAGCCCGCGAGGCGCTCTCGCACGAAGGCCCGCAACTCGTCCTCACTCGCGCTCTGACCCGGTTTGAACACCACGTAGGCGACGACGGCCTCGACCCAGGTCGGATCGGGCGCGGCGACCACCGCGCACTCGGCGACGGCCGCGTGCGTGAGCAGCACGTCTTCGACCTCGCGCGGGTAGACGTTGTAGCCACCGGTCACGATCATGTCGCTGCGCCGGTCCACGAGGTACAGGTAGCCGCGCTCGTCGCGGCGCGCCATGTCTCGCGTGCGCAGCCAGCCGTCGTCCCACGTCGCCGCGTTGAGCTCGTCGGCCCGGAAGTACCCGGCCATCACGAAGGGCGCGCGCACCTGCAGCTCGCCGATCTCGCCGACGCCCGCGACGCGACCGTCCTCGGTCACCAGGCGCACGTCGGCCTCGACGCTCGGATGCCCGCACGAACCCCACAGCGAGGGGTCCCGGTGGTCGTCGCGGTCGAGGACGCTGATGCACAACGGCGCCTCGGTCTGGCCGTAGTACTGCGCGAAGATCGGCCCCCACTCGTCGATCGCCCGTTCGAGGACCGGACGCGGCATCGGACTCGCGCCGTAGATCACGGTGCGCAGACTCGACACGTCGGCGCCCTGCGCCGCCCCCGAGGCGAAGAGCATCGCGAGCATCGTCGGCACGAGGTTGACCTCGGTCACCCGATGGCGCGCAATGGCGTTAAAGAACTCGGTCGGCTCGAAGCGCTCGAGGATCGCCGTCGTCGCGCCGCGCAGCCAGTAGGGCAAGACGAACGTGCCGCTCGCGTGGATGAGCGACGCCGCGTGCAGCATCACCGAGTCGCGACCGGGTGAGACCAGGTTCGTCAGGATGTTCGTGGCGATCGCCGCGTAGGAGCCCTGCGTGTGCACGGCCGCCTTGAGGGTGCCCGTGGTGCCCGAGGTGTAGAGCACCAGCATCGGATCATCGGGCGACAGCTCGACTGCGGGCTCACGCGCGTCGGCCCTCGCCGCGTCGGCGAGAAGGTCGTCGCCCCTGTCGCTGGCGGAGCCGAGCCCGAGCCCGACGAGGCCCGGCACGCTCGCACCGAGTGACGCGGCGACCTCGGCCAACTCGGGACCGAAGATCAGCCAGCGCGCGCCGGTCTCGACCAGCATGCGCTCGTGCTCGAGCAGCGAGAGGCGGGCGTTGAGCGGTACGCGCACCAACCCGGCCTTCAGGCACGCGAAGTCGAGCGGGACCGACCAGAGTCCGTTGCCGAGCAGGAGTGCCACCTGGTCGCCCTTGACGAGGCCTCGCGCGAGCAGGGCGCTCGCGAGGCGGTTCGCGGCGTCGTTTACCTCGTCAAAGCTGAGTCGCTCGTCGCCGAACACCACCGCGGTTCGCGTGGCGAAGCGCTCGGCTCCTCGTCGCACCATCTCGGCTGCGAGCATGCTGCCCCCCCGTAATCAGACCATTCGGTCGGTTTAAGGATAGCCTGGCGGTCGTGTCGGAGCACACGGGTCAAGAGCGTGGTCGTCGCACCCGCGAGCGGCTGCTCGAGGCGACGCTGACCTGCCTCGTCGAGCACGGTTTCGCGGCGACGACGATGCAACGCGTGCAGAGCACGGCCGGGGTCTCGCGCGGTGCGCTCGTGCACCACTACGCGTCGATGGACGAGCTCCTCGTCGGCGCGGTGCACCACGTCGCGAAGCGCCAGCTCGACCTGTTGCGACGCACCGCGAAGGGCCTCGAGGAGGGCACGGCGGGACGAGCGCAACGGGCGCGGCTGCTGCACTCGGTGATGTCGGGGCCGCTCTTCCTCGCTGGCCTCGAGCTATGGATGGCGGCGCGCACGAATCCGTCGCTGCACGATGCGCTCGTGCCCGCCGAGCGAGAGCTGGGCCGACAGATCGCCGAGGCACTCACCGTCGAGGGCGCCGAACGCGCGAACCTCACCCACCTCGAGCTCGACGAACTGCTCATCACGCTGCGGGGCCTCGCGATCACCAGCGTCCTGCGCCCCGACCCGCGACTCGAGCGCCTCGCCATCGAACGCTGGCTCGGCGCGCGTGGTTAGCGACGCGCCACGCGGGTCTCGGACGACGCCGGAGTCGACGTCACTGGACGAGACGCCGGGTGCGGACACCATCGATCGGAGACGCGTTCGCGCTCGGCGCCACCGCCGAAGCGACGAGGGCGCTGACCACCACCGCCCATAGGGCCGAAGCCAGGGCGAGGTGCACGTCGGCGAGCGCAGCCGGGGCACCGAGCACCGCGTCGAACGCTCCGACCACGATCTGGGCGACGAGCAGCGTGATCCCGACGAGCGCGGCCGTCCGCGGTGCGAGTGCGCGGCTGCGCCAGAGTCGTGCGAGGTACGCCACAACGAGACAAGCAGCAACGAACACCAGCGAGCGGTGCACGTACTGGAGGTTC
>JAJZSX010000185.1 GCA_021849435.1 Actinomycetes bacterium
TGAGCATCGAGGTCAACTGGTAGCGGAAGACGCCCTTACCGAGCGTCGCCGCCACCCCGTCATCGTCTCGGATGGCGCGCAAGGTTCGTCCGAGCGGTGCCTTGGTGATCCGACTCATGACCCACCACATAATCAACGCGATTGCGCCGGTCAGCATGGCGAAGAAGGGCACGAACGAATTGGTGGTCAGCTTGAAGATTCCCGCCAACGGCTCGGGGACGTTGTAGAGGCCGTCGGCGCCATTGAAGAGCGGGACGTAGTTGTTGATCACGTCATAGAGAACCAGTGACACCGAGATCAACACGACCGCCAGGTAGTCCGTGCGCAGCCGGCGCAGCGCGATAAGCGCCACGATGACCGCGAGCGCGGACGCCGCCAGGCCCCCCAGGAGCAGGTTGATCGGGAACGGCAGCCCCCATCCGAGGATGTACTGCTGTCCAGTGCCCGCCGAATTGGGAAGGCTCGTCGCGCCGGTGACGTACGCGCCGACGGCGACGAAACCGATGTAGGCGAAGTTCAAGATCCCCGTCTCGCCGTACTGGATGTTCAGCCCCATCGCGAGGATGAAATAGTCGAACAGGAAGAAGACGAGGGTGAATACGTAGTACCAAATTGCTGACATTGTCTTAACCCTTTCCCGGGCGCGCGAACAGACCGCTCGGCCTGAAGAGCAGCGCGAATATCAAGATGACGAACGCCACGTCGAGTTTCCAGGCGGGGTTGATGAACGCCGCCGAGATCTCAGTAGCGAGACCGATCAGCAACGCACCCGCCATCGCGCCGTAGATGCTGCCGACGCCACCAACGATCACCGCAGCGAAGATCACGAACAGGAACAGCTCGCCGGCCGCCGGAGTGAGGTTTCCCTCGGTGATGCCCAGCACGGTGCCGGCGATACCCGCCATGGTGCCTGAGAGGAACCAGGTGATCGTCGTGATGCGTCGGGTGTCGATGCCGCTAGTCATGGCCAATGTCGTGTTGTCGGACATGGCGCGCATTGACTTGCCGAGGCGTGACATCTTGAGCATCAGGTGGATACCGAGCATCAAGAAGACCGCGACGACCATGACGATGAGCTGATCCCGGGTAAGCAAGAACGGACCGATGTGCAAGACATGCTCGAGTGGCATCGAGTAGTTGCGCACGTTCGGGCCCCAGAACGAGTAGATGACGTTCAAGATGATCAGCGAGAGTCCGAAGGTCACGATCATCACGTAGAACGACTTACTGAAACGCCGCGCGAACGGACTCAACAAGAAATGATTCAGCAAGACCGCGAGAATGCCCATCATGAGCGACCCGAACACGAGCGCGACCCAGATGTTGAGATGGAAGTACTCCGCGTTGAGCACGTACGTGAAGTACGCACCGAGCGCCATGAAGTCGCCATAGGCGAAGTTGATGTAGTTCGTGATTCCGAACTGCAGGCTCAACCCCACCGCAGAGATGGCCAGCACGGACGCCGTAACGAAACCGAAGCCGACCGACAGCCAAAAAAGCGTCACGTACACTCCCCCCAGGTGTTCCTGACCTCGTCGCTTTGACGAATCAAGTTTGAGAGTTTCTATCAAATAGGTCCACTCGTGTCAAGCCGCCCACCGAGAGAATTGTCGAGCCGACCCGCACGGAATGCGATACGGCCACCGGGCTATACCTTATGACCAGGTATTATTGATCGGTTACTCATTGGTACGCGTGGCGAGAGACGCGCACGACCATCTCGGCCGAACCTGAGAAAACATCGGAATTACGGGTTCATTCCAGTGCGCACCGAGCCACGAACGTTTCGACCTACTGTGTCCAGACCGCAACCAGGAGGCTTAGAAATCGCTCGCGACCGTCCCCGCGACGGGGAACTTCAGGCGGCGAGTGCCGTGAGTACCGCGCTGCGCGCGTCGCCCTGGGCGCCGGTGAGCAGTTGGATCTTCATTGTCGACAGCATCCGGACCATCCCGTCACCGACGTGATCGGCGATCACCGCCTCGATCTGGTGGTCGAGGAGGAAGCGGGCGACGCGAGCGTGATGGCGCGCCGATGAACCTTCATCGTGGAGTCGGCTCCATGACACCTCGACCAGTTCCCACGACGTCACCGCGCCGTCGGCGACGTTTGCCACCGCGAGCCAGTCCGCCTTCCCCCAACGAGGATCGATTTTTCCATCAGGAGTCACCGGTGCGCAAACAATCACGTCCGTAGCGTACCGCGCCTCGAGCGCATCGACAACGCGGCGAACATCGACACACGTCGCGATTCGGTACCCGGACGGGCCGGAAGGATTGACCTTAGGCGACAATCCGGTGAACCACCGCACAGGGAGCCGTTCGCGAGGAACGACCGACACGCCCCACCCATCAATCGAGATCCTTGCCCATCCCAACGGTCAAGACCGAGTAGCCCATCGATTCGTAGAGACTCCTCGCGACGACGTTGGGGCCAAAGACGTTGAGCGACAGTCTGGTCCCGCCCTGGCCCCTGACGTAGTCCTCTGCGGCCTGCATCGTGGATCGACCGAACCCTCTCCCGCGGAACTCCGGCTCGATCACGACGTCGTAGATGAACCACTCGTGCGCGCTTGGATCATCGGTCTTGGCGAGCCAAAGACTTCCCACGCGCGCGCCATCATCCAGCACGTCAAAGAGTCGCTGGTCGCCATTGGGCACGCCGTCGACGAAGAGATTGGCCTTGATCCGCTCGATATTGAGCGACGCATCTCGTTGCGTGAAACCGGCCCCGAGCAATTGCTCGCGGTAATCAGTCCACATCGTCGTCAGCCACGCTGCCACGTCAGAGCCGGACTTGGGCTCGAGGTGCACCATGGCGATAGTTCTAGTCCACGCACTTCACGCTGACAAGCGATTCGGGTCAGTTTTCATCGCGCCGAGAACGTGCTGCTCGGGTCTGCGCCGCCAATCGGGAAGCAGAGTCCGCGGCTCACGGCCGCTCGCTTGCTCGAGCGAACCGGTCGCGCCGTCGGTGCCGTTGGGGCTCGCCTCATCGCGATCCACCGCGGGAATCGTCGTCGCGCGATGCGCTCGAGTTAGTGGTGCAGTCCTTGGCAGGTGGCGCCGAGCTCTTCAGCCACCTCGAGGAGCATCGCCACGTCGTCAGACGTCGTACGGAAGTTGGTGAAACACGGTCGCAGCCACACGTGACCATCGATCGTGGCCGGTGACACGTAGACGCGACCATCGCGTTGAATCGCGGCGCACAAGGCGTCGTTATGGCCATCGGGATCCGCGCACCCGTCGACCATCGTTCGAAAAGGGACGATGGACAACTGCGGGCGGTTACTCAGCGTCTCGAACAGCGGTCGGTCCTTGATCCAGTCATAGAGCATCTGAGCCTGCTGACAATTCCGCTCGATGGCGTCTCGTACCGCGTTGGCCCCGTGTGTCGCGAAGAGCATCCAGAGCTTGAGGGCTCGGAAAGGGCGCGAGTACTCCAACGTGATGTCCACGGCGTTGTAGTGACCGCCGTCGTGGGGCATGTACGCCTCGTCGTGTGCGAACACCTTCGCGAGTGCCGAAGCGTCTCGCACGAGCACGGCACTGCACGCTTTGGGTACGAACATCCACTTGTGACAATCAACTGTGACCGAGTCGGCTCGATCGAGACCGCGAAACGCGTCGTCCTGACTCGCCACGGCGGCGGCCGGAGCTCCGTAGGCGCCATCGACGTGGAGCCACACGTCGAATTCGTGCGCCACGTCAGCCAACTGGTCGATCGGGTCGACGGCGCCGGTCAGGGTCGTGCCCGTCGTCGCCACGATGGCGACCGGTGTGTAACCGTCATCGAGATCGCGACGCAATTGTTCACGCAGTGCGTCAGCGCGCATTCGACGCTGCCCGTCGATGTCAATCGCTCGCACGTTAGCCGAACCGATCCCGAGAACCTCGGCCGCCCTCGTGATCGAGTAGTGCGCTTCGATCGAGCAGTAGAGGGTCGCGCGCACGCCGCCGAGTCCACGGTCGCGCGCGCCGGGAATGGCTGCTTCACGGGCAGACGCGAGCGCCGTGATGTTAGAGATGGTCCCACCACTGGTGAACGTGCCGGTCTGGGCTGGGAACCCGATGAACTCGGCGAGCCAGCGCACGGCCTGCCACTCGAGTTCGGTGGCCGCACCGGCGTCCACGGCGAGATTGGTGTCATAGGAGTGAGCGAGCAAATCTGCCAGGGCGCCAGCTTCAAGTCCGCTGGAACCGATGAACGCGAAGTACCGGGGTCGGGACTGGGCAAGGGACGAGTCCAGTACTTCGACCGCCTGATCGATCACGTCAAGGACGTTGCTCCCGTTACCGGGTAGCGGCATGGTCAACACCTCGCGCAACGCATCACTGGGAAGCGACTCGCGCTCGCGAGCGGTATCGAACTCCTTCCACGCGTGCAACACGTGTTGTGCGGTTCGAGACAGTGCCGCCTCGCGTTGATCACCTAAAGACAAATCCATTGTGCCGTAGTCCACCCATAGAACCTATCGAAGGAACGAAAGTGCCTCGTCGCTTCGTCATCGCCTACGGCCTGTGCCGCGGCACGATCTACAGCGACTCACAGAATGGCAAGTTTCAGCGCTGCAGTGAGGTAATCAACTTCCTATGAAGAAACGATAGACATTCGTATGCCGCGTGTTCACCCACATAACATCGGTTAGTTCGAAGGAGCGCTAGAACCTTCGACGCGACTGACTAACGCCTTCAGGACCGCAATCTCCTGGCGAAGAGCAACCTTGCCAACCCTGGTGATGGAGACCCAGGTTCGAGGCCGACGACCGTCGGTCCCTTTCTGGACATTAACAAAACCAGCTTCTTCTAAGACTCGAATATGTTGAGAGAGGTTACCTGCCGTTAATCCCATGGTCTCTTGCAGAAATCGAAACTCGACCTTGCGTGATTCATTGGCAATGGTCAGAATACCGAGTCGCACTCGCTGGTGCACGGTGTCATCCAGATCTTCGGTCGGGCTCGTTTCCTGGGTTGTTGGATCCTTTGACTCACCGACCATCGCTGATCCTTCGTCGAGCAATGTGGAACGTCACACCGCTGCGGCGCAAGACGTAGAACACGACCCCGCCAATGAGCAGATACAGACCTGGCAGAATCAGATTCGGTAACGCCTCAGCATTTCCGTTCCAGGTGGAACCTATTCCGAGGCGCACAAAGAGGTTGCTGACGTCATAGAGACAGGAAAGCATCGCGAGACCAAGGTACCCAGTGACGTAGAGCAGGAACGCTCGACTCCGTTCGGTGATCGCGAGCGCTACGAGGCCGATCGCGATGACCAGCAGAGGCTGCATACCGCGTATCCAGAAGTCTGCCGGAATCCTGAACGTGATCCAACCTCGGCTCGCTACCGCCAGCACTAGCACGCCGACGCCGACGGTGGCGAAGGGCCAGATGCGCCCGGCAACTCCCGACGAACGCGCCCGTATCCAGTAGAAGCCGACGACTATGGCAATGCCGACAAAAATGCTCACTACCCAATAGGTCGTCGCCCACGGGCTCACATGATCGATTGGCGGGGACGTGGGTGATCCAAGACCCGATCCGAACACGCCTCGCGAGACTGA
>JAJZSX010000186.1 GCA_021849435.1 Actinomycetes bacterium
CGTCACTGAACGGTACCGGTACTGGCACCGATCTCGGCTCGAGCACGTTGAGCGGTTCGGGCCAAGTCCCTACGACCTCGACGAACGTGGGCTTCAGCTTCAATGGCAGTGGGAGTCTCTCGGGCCCGGGCGGCACGTTGACGGTCGTGGTCGCGAGTTCGTCAGCGAACGTCCCCGACGGCGCGGGAACCGGGACACTCAGTGGTGTGGCCAAGATCACCGGAGGAACGGGCAAGTTCGCCGGGGCAACAGGTTCGCTGCGCTTTAGTGGGTCGTTCAAGCTCACCGGCATCGACTCGGGGACGCAGACGCCCGTCTTCACAAGCACGATCTCCGGCGCTATTCATCTCTAGCGCAACGGTCCAACGGTCAGTACCGTGGCGTCCGTCGTCGGGTCCTGCTCTTGCGGTGGTGTCGCGTCGCTGGGAGTGGTCATTATCCAGTGGTCTGCCCGCGCGAGCCGTCGGGTCACTTTCCGGGTCGTCGTGGGTGCCGACCGTGTGACCACCTGGCGCCTCAGTATTCCACCGGCCAACGCCATCACTCGAGAATCGATTGGGCGCTTGTGGAGCGCAGGGTGGCCCTTGTAACCGCATTGCGCGGCGCACGCCGTCGCACGACCCAAAATTCGTGAAATCCTCCGGCATCTCACACGACTTGCACAAATTGGCACGAGAGACTTGGTTTAGTCAACGCGTCGTGAATCGACACGTTGAGCGATAGACCATCGATCGGAGCAAAACGAACGATACTGGGTGGACTAGGGCTACGCAGACCGGCTTGCCGATGCTCTCCGAAGACGAGGGCTTCAACGGCCGTCTCGGCGGTCACGTCGATTCCCTACAACGACTCCTTGAAATGATGGCCGGTGGAGTGGACCTCGTCGATGAGCGCGCCGTATTGCACTGCGCGAACGGCTACCTCACGGTCATGTCGGGACAACATCGCGATGACCCCGTCGAGCTGTCTCTATCGCCGTCGAATCGAATTGCACACTTCACGTCCCACGCGACGTTCCCACGTAGTCCGAATCAAAGCGAGACGGGCGCCAATGCCAAGCTCGAACAGCCGTGCCGGGTTGGTAAGGCGTTCGCGGCGCGTGCATCCCTCGTGGGCATCAATCAGGGCGAAAGGCACTAGGTCGTGTCGGCGATTCGCAGGAATCAAGTCGGCTGTGCGGTCGCGTGCGTCGCCGTCAGTTCCGAGCAGCGCTTTCGCTTGGCGTTCGAAGAGAACATGGCGCCGATGGTGTTCAGCGATGCCGATGATATGGCGATCGCTGTCAACGACTCGTTTTGTCAGATGGTCGGATTCACGCGAGAGGAACTTCTCGGCCACGATTCCAAGCAGTTCACGCATCCCGAGGACGTCGGTATCACCGAAGAGGTCCACCATCGTCTCATCTCGAGTGACGTCGTTCGGCTGCGGTACGTCAAACGCTGTCTGCGCAAAGATGGTCGGGTCATCGTTGTGGAGGTCGCGCGGTCTGCGGCGCGCGACTCCGATGGTCGGATTCTCTACAGTGCTTCGTCTGAGCGCGACGTTACCGAGGAACGTTCACTCGCCGCGCAGCTGTCCTACCAGGCGCTGCATGACCCGCTCACGGGACTCGCCAATCGAGAGTTATTCGAAGAACGGCTCGCGAAGGCACACGCACGGGTGGTCCGTCACGGTGGTCTCGGCGCGGTGTTATTGATAGATCTCGATGACTTCCGGGGCGTGAATGATACGCACGGTCACCCCGTTGGCGACCGCGTTTTAGCCTCAATTGCTCATCGCCTGAGTGACGTGACCCGTTCTTCGGATACGTTGTGCCGCCTTGGTGGCGACGAATTCCTCTACCTCGCCGAGGGTCTCGAGTCTTTGGAAGAGGCCGAGCAGTTGGCTTGTCGCCTGCTCACGACGTTCAACGAACCTCTTATGTTCGATGGGGCGCAAGTCGAACAGCGCGCCAGTATCGGATTGGTCGTGTGGGATGGGACGTGCACCGACGTCACTGAAGTCATCCAGAACGCGGACGTCGCGATGCACGAGGCCAAGGGCCGGACCAAGGGACGCTGTGTGGTCTTCGCTCCCGACATGCGCCAGGAAGCGACCGGTCGCTTCTTGCTCGTCCAAGAATTGCGACACGCTCTTCATACTGGCGAACTCACGATGCACTATCAGCCGATTGTCAGTCTCGCGTCGAGCGAAGTGGTCGGTTTCGAAGCGCTCATGCGCTGGCGACACCCCGATCGCGGTTGGGTGCAGCCCGATGTCTTCATTCCCCTCGCTGAACAGAGTGAGTTGATTCTGGCTCTCGGCTCGTTCGCGCTGCATGAGGCAGTCGCTGCGGCCTGCACGTGGGGACGAGCGGGTAGTTCGACGCACCCGTTGTATGTCACGGTCAACTTCTCGGCGAGCCAGTTCCACGACCCGGGTCTCGTCCCGATGATTAAAGATGCCCTCGATTCCAGCGGATTGACACCAGCCCACCTGGTGATCGAGATCACCGAATGTGTCGCGCTGGAGGACATCGCCGAAACCTTGGCCGTACTAAAACAGCTCGACCGGCTCGGGATCGGTATCGCACTCGACGATTTCGGCACCGGGTACTCCTCGCTCTCCTACCTTGTGCTGTTGCACCCGAGGATCATCAAGATCGATCGGTCGTTCGTGAGCCCAGCGAACGAGGACCCTCGCATCGACACGCTTCTCGAGACGATCGTGTCGTTGGGAAAGAAGCTCGACGTGACCGTCCTCGCTGAGGGCATAGAGACACGCGCGCAGCTGGGCCGTCTTCGTGATCTCGAGTGCGAGCTCGGTCAGGGATTCCTCTTCGCACCGGCGGTACCGGTTACTGATGCAGCAACCATGCTGCGCCAGTGGCGAGCGACCGGCACGTCGCACGACCATACGACCGAGTTCTCGAACGGTAGGTGGCTGGGCGACACCGTCAGTGGTCGACGGTAAGAGGCTCACGCTGTCGGTTCGAGTTTCGGGGCCGCGCCGCGACGATGTGTCGTCGATGGAGCGTCCGGACACTGTGTTCGAGACGTTGATCTTGGCCACGTGGTTCCCCGACTCTTGCACGGCCCAAGACGGACGTCGCGTGCCATACTCGCGCCTAGGGCGGTTACTCGAAGGAGGGCCATGGGCGAGAGCGACGTTGCGTGGGGGGCGTACCCCCGAGGTTTTCTACGCCAATTGCAGCATGATCTGAACCTCGTCGGCGACAATCCAGCGGCACTGCTCGCCACGACTTTCGGTGCACAACCGTCCGAGGAATTCGTGAAGCGGTGCTGGCCGACGATTCGAGACCGGTGGGTGATCAAGAGTCCCACGGTGCGGCGTTCGGTCGTCGCCGAGTTGCGCGCGAAGGGACTCGGCGACTGCGAGGTAAAGGTCTCGACCGTGAAGGGCCAGGTCGACTACCTCCGCTCGTGTCGTAACAGTACGGCTCTTCGGCAGGTCGTCGTTGCCCACCTAGTGGCCGCCGGTGACGACCCGCGGGTCGTCAAGTCACCGGTGGCGAAGCGCCCGGCGGCCGAGGGACGCGCGGCGCCGACCACCGCGAGCGGCTGGGACGCCTTTTCCTCGGTGTTGGCGCTCACCCTCTCCCAGATGGAGATCGACCAGTACTTGATCTTGAACCCGCGAGAGAAGAAGGACCACTACGTCCAGTTCGCGCTTCATGGACCGTCAGGGATCTGGATGGAGACGGTGTCGAACAACTTCCTGCCCGAGTGGGAGCAGCTCGCTGAACACGACCTCGCCCTGCTGGCGAGCATGGGTTGGAACGCACCGACGAAGGGTGCGGGTGACGCCGGCGATGTCGAGGGGTCGGCCAACTTCTTTCGTGATTGGCCGCTGCCGGTGCGCTACGACGAGGTGAGCGATCTCGCCGTTCGAACACTCCGAGAGGTCCTCGACGTACGTCATCCCGGTCTGTTGTCCTATCGGGCCTTCGCCAAGGGTAACGCCGAGGTCATCTTGCCCAACCTCGGCGTCGTGCGCGAAGTGCCGGCGGCTGCGACTGACTCGTCCACCCCCGTGGCGCCGCGCTCGAGCGATGACCTGCTCGGCGAGGTGAAGGAGATGATGAAGAAGCTCCTCGGTACGGAGACGATCGTCACCGACGCCGACGACGACATCCCGATTCGCAGCGAGACCGTCATCACCTACGTGCGGGTCCAGAAGGACGCGCCGGTCGTGACGGTCTTCGCCCCCGTGCTCTGGGAGATTGGTTCACCCCCGGACATCCTGTACACCATCAACGAGATCAACAATTCGATCCGCTTCGCTCGGGCGATCTGGGATGGCAAGGGGGTCTTGCTGTTCGCGGATGTCGCGGGGTCGACGCTCGAGATCGGCCAGTTGGCCACGGCGCTTCAAGCCGTGTCCACCTTGGGGGACTCCTACGCCAAAGAGCTCCAGCAGCGCTACGGTGGCCGCGTCGCCAACGGCGAGGCCCTCCCGCCGAGGGAGGCGCCGATGGCGGGCTATCTCTGACGCGACGTCGCGGGTCGGTTCTGAACACTGAACCGGTGGACAGGGTGATTGTCACCCGGGTCGGCCATTGTCTGACCAGCCCGTCGGGTTGAACGGTGCGTCAATCCACGTTGCGGCCCTGTGGCACTTCTCACATCGCGGCTTGACCGGTATCGACACCACGGGTGCCACACCGACGACGCGGCGAGCGACGTAACGTGACGGGGTGACCCACGCTTCTATGGTCCGTTCGTCGGCGGGCCATGGTCGATCGAACGAAGGGCGGCGTTCCGCGCGCCGCCGTGTGGCGGCAGTTGTCGCCACCGTGGTCGGGACGACACTGATGGGTGTCGGGCCTTTGGCTGCGGCGCGAACCACTCCCCGAGTGGAAACGGCGAGGTCGGCCGTGGTAGCCCCCCGCGCGACCGCGTCGACGGGGCTCCACCTGTTCAAGATCGACGGTCGGCGCTTCGGCGTTCGACGGATCGTTCATGTCCTCGAGTTCAGCGGCACCCAATTCTCGATCCAGATCGGCCTCGCGCATCACGCGATCGACGGGGGGCGACAGACACCGGGATCGATGTGCCGGACGACCCCCGGCTGCGTCGCGGCCGTCAACGGTGACTTCTTCGACTGGGCGCCACGCGTACAATCCGATCCCGCTGACGAGGTCGGTGGGATCACTCGAGATTGTGTGCTGCTGCACACCCCAGAGATCTCGCACCAGCAGGTCGACCTCGACGGACAATCGGTGAGCGGAGGGTTCAACTGGACGAGCACCCTGGACGTCAACGGTGTCAGCGTGCCGATCACCGCCATCAACCAGCAGCTGCCCATGTCCTACGTGCAGGTCCATCTTCCGTTGACGGGAACTCTGCTGTTCACCTCGCCGTACGCGCTGCAAACGCCGGTGGCGGGCGGTCGGGCCACCTACGTGTTCACCTCCGTCGACAGCGCCGTGAGTCCGACCACGATCAACGCAACGGCCGAACTCAATTACGTCGGTCAGACGACCAACGCGGTCTTCGTCGGCCCCGAACAGGTCGCCATCTCGGCGGCCGCGAATTCGCCACTGGCCACCCTGGTCCCC
>JAJZSX010000187.1 GCA_021849435.1 Actinomycetes bacterium
CACGACCAGGCGTGCTTGGCCCAGCCGGGGCTCGACACGTTGAGGTGCACATCACCGGGCTGGATGCCGATCCAGTACATGGTCGAGAGGTGCCCGATCGGGTAGCTCGTCTGAGTGTGCTGGACCATCTTCGGCAGGGCCGTCGTGCCCGACGTGAAGTAGATGAGCAGCGGGTCGTCGGCACCCGTCGGACCGTCGGGGGTGAACACCGCACTGGCGGCGCCGCTGTCGGCGTAGTCGCGCCAGCCCGTGGCCGGCTCGCCGACGCACACGCGCACGTAGTCCCCGGGGATCTCGGCGAATCGCGGCGTGATCTCGCTGCGCGCGATCACCGCGCCCGCGTCGGCGCGGTTGATCCGGTCGCGCAGGTCATCAGCCGTGAGCAGCGTGGTCGCCGGGATCAGCACTGCGCCGAGCTTCATCACCGCGAGGGTGACCTCCCACAACTCGACCTGGTTGCCGAGCAGCGCGAGGACCCGCGTCCCACGGCCAACGCCGAGCCCGGCCAGCCAGTTCGCCACCTGGCTCGAACGTCGCGCCATCGTCGCAAAGCTGTAGGCGCCGATCGAGCCGTCGTCTTCGATGATGCGCAGCGCTTCGACGTCGGGGTTCTCGGCGGCGAGCACCGCGTCGAACCAGTCGATCGCGAAGTTGAAGGTCGCCGGCCGCGGCCACGTGAACCGGCTCCTCGCCTCGTCATAGTCGCGCCGCAGTGCTAACAGGGTGTCGCGCGCCGCGCGGAACTCTTCTGTCGGAGTCGTCATTGCCCCACCTTTCGACCGAATCGAAGCCTGATCTGATGGTACGTCGCGCGGCGACGTCGGTCAGGCCCCGGTGCGACCGGCGACGAGTAGCTGGGTGTGGGTACTCTCGAGTCGCGTGCAGACCGAGATCCGCAGCGCGAGGTACGTCGGGCGGACGAAGGGCGACAGCGAGACGAGCACCCCGCTCGCATTCCGAGCGCGGCAACGCGCCGGTGGGTAGTTGCCGGTCTCGGCGACCCCGAACCCGTCGCTCACCGCGCCACCGTGCAGCAGTTGGTGACGGGCCGGCATCTCGCCGATACTCGCATTGGCCGCCGGTGGACCGAGGGGGTGATGGCCGGCGCCGACCACGGGCTGGACGCTCGGCACACCCCACAGCCAGCACGCGCCGCCGCGGTTGGTAAAGACGATGGGGTAATAGATGGTGCCCGCCGCCCCGTTGGGCTGCCCGATCGAGACGCGCAACTGGGCGGGCCGGCAGTTCGCACTCGCCGCGCGCGCGGTCGTGGTGGCGCCGGACGGCCCGCTCAACCCCAACGTCGTGAGACCGCCACCCAGTAACGCCACGGCGAACATCCAACGCATCCTCGTCATCGCGACCTCCCTACCACCGCATTTCCGGCCACGCTCGGAACTTACTGTCCCACGACCAGTAGCGCGCGTGACAGGATGAGCCATGGCCCACGTGCAACAACTGGTCGTTCCCGGCGTCCATCGTCTTGCCCAGTTCGCCCACGCGGCACGCGCGGGCGAGTACCTCTTCGTCTCGGGAACCCTCGGCACCGACGGCGACGGCCGGATCGTGCCCGGTGGGATCGTTGCCGAGGTCGAGCGGACACTCGCGAATCTCACGTCGATCCTCGCCGAAGCGGGCTGTGGGTGGCCAGACGTCGCCTCGGTGTCGGTCCACCTCGCGGACCTCGGCGACTTCGCGGCGATGAACGAGGTCTACGAGCGCTACGTCGGCACGACGCCGCCGGCGCGAATCACCGTGGGCGGTGTCGACCTGGCGCTTGGCGCGCGGGTCGAGATGCAGTGCGTGGCCTACGCCGCGGGGCCGCGCACCTCGCCCTCTGGTGCCGGCACCGCCGCCGCGCCGGCCCGTCGAACGGGCTACGTGGAGCACGACGGCGAGCAGCTGTACTACGAGGTCGTCGGCGACGAGTCGAGTGACGCGACGCCACTCGTGCTCTCGCACGGCGCCGGCGGCAACCACGCGAGCTGGTTCCAGCAGGTGGCCCACTTCGCCTCGACGAGACCCGTCGTCACCTGGGATCACCGCGGCTACGGCCGCTCGAGTGACCACGGCGACCGCACGGGACCGCTGGTCGCGAGCACGGACCTGCTCGCGATTCTTGACGAGCTCGGCATCGCACGCGCCGATCTCGTCGGCCAGTCGATGGGCGGTTGGTCCGTGGTCGGGGCCACCCTCGCACGGCCCGGCCTTGCGCGCTCGATCGTGTTGAGCGACACTATCGGGGGCTTTGCCACCGAGGCGGTACTGGCCGGCCTCGCCCGCGCCCGGCCACGCGGACCCGAGCGCGAGGTGCTCGGGTCCCACCCCGCGCTCGGCGAGGCTTTCAGCGCGAAGTTCCCTGAGCTCGCCCACCTCTATCAATCGCTCAGCCGGATGGGCAGCGCCGACAGCGAGGTCGTGATCGGGCGGCTCCTTGCGGTCACCCACGACGCAGACGAAGCCAGACGGCTCACGATGCCGACGATGTTGATCGTCGGCGATCACGACCAACTCTTCGCGCCGTCAGCGATTCGCGCTGTCGCCGACCTCTTACCCGACGCCCGCGTCGTCGAGATCGTCGGCGCCGGCCACTCGCCGTACTTCGAAAAGCCGCACCACTGGAACTACGCCGTCGACAACTTCCTCGGCTGGCTTGACGATCGCCATGACAATTTAGAAACCCCGTTCTAAAGACACTTCGCCGGACCAGGTGTAGGCTGCGCAAGCCTGGGTGAACGGGGACAAAAGCCGTGGTGGACGGGCTAAACGAGGCCAACGAGTGGCAGCACGTGCGCGACGTGCTTCCCGATGACGTCATCATTGTCGACGCCAGTGGCGTGATCGTCTACGTAAGCGACGCAGTGAGCGATTTGGCCGGGTACGCTCCCGAGGAACTCGTTGGCTCGCCGATCGAACGGCTCGTTCCCGATAGGCACGGTCAGACGCACGTCACCGAGCGAACCCGATACCAGCGCGCCCCGACACCTCGTCTCATGAGCGACCACCGCCACCCGCTGCGTCGAAGCGACAGCACGACGATCGACGTAGCGATCGCGCTGTCACCACTCACCGTCGAGGCGAGCACGTACGTCGTCGCCTCGGTGAAGCCGGTCGACGCCGACGCGCTCGCACCCTCCCCCGGTCAGGCGATCAAGCTCGCCGCGGCTGCGCTGCTCGCCGAACGAGAGGCGGACTACCGAACGGCCTTCGAGCACACGCCAGCACCGATGTTCTTTGCGATGCCCGATGACACGATGACCGTCGCGAACGACGCCTACGCACGGCTCGTCGGGCGGCCGCTGAGCGAACTCGTCGGCCAGAACGCGAACATTGTGGCACACCCCGACGACATCGCCGTCGCTGAGCGAGCCACGTCGCATTTGGTGTCCAATGAGCAGGACACCGTGCGCTACTCAATGCGTTTCGTGCACGTGAGCGGACGAGTGCTCGACGTCGAGGTGTCCAAGTCGGCCGTTCGCGCGCGCAACGGCACTGTGCGCCGACTCATCGTCTCGGTGCTTGATAGCACCGACCGGCGGCGGCGCGAACGCGCCGCTGCGCTGCTTAGCCAGGTGCGCCGCCTGGCAATCGTCGCCTCCGCCGAGAAGGAGTTGTTGAGCACGTTTTGCGACTTGCTCGTCGAGGTCGGCGGCTTCCGCCTCGTCACGTACGCCACCGCAGACCAGACCACGGTGGTGTCGCCGGCGTGGGGCGACGAACCACTACCGCGCTTGGACGACGGACCGGGTTCCGAGGCCATCGCCACGAGGGCGGCCGTCCTCTACGGGTCCGCCGCGAACGGCAGCACCGCGTGGCGCCGATTCGCCGCGGACCGTGGTCTCGCGAGTGCCGCGGCCGTGCCACTGAGCATCAACGGCGTCTTCTGGGCGATCACGGCCTTCCACGACCGGCCCGAGGTCCTCAACCAGACCAGCCTGATCGACCTCGAGGAACTGGTCCACGAACTCGAACTTGGCCTCGCCCACGTTCGCGCGGTCCGCGAGACCCATGACGCGCTCGACGCCGCTCGTGTCGCCTACGACGCACTCGCGAGTGCCGAGGCGGCCCTCGCCAAGTCCGAGCGGCGTTTCCGACTGGCTTTCAGTGAGAACATGGCGCCCATGGCCTTCGTCAACCTCGACGATGCGCTGCTCGACGTGAATAACGCCTTCGTCGAGATGGTCGGACGAAGCCGCGACGAGTTGCTCGGGCGCAACACGCGGTGGTTCACACACCCCGACGACCTCGACACCACCGAAGACGCCCGAAAGCGCCTGGTCAACGGCGAGGTCGAGCAGATCAAGTACACCAAGCGATTCATCAACCGCACGGGTCGTACCGTGGTCGTCGAGATCTTGAAGACGCCCGTGCGCGCCGACGACGGACGGATCCTCTACTTCATTGCGTCGAACCGCGACATCACCGAGGAGCGTCAACTTTCCGAGCAGCTCCTACACCGGGCGCTGCACGACCCGTTGACGGGCCTCGCCAATCGGGCACTCTTTGAGGACCGGCTCGGCCAGGCCCGCGAGCGGATCGTGCGAAGCGGCGGCTACGGCGCGGTCTTGCTCATCGACCTCGACGACTTCAAGGGCGTGAACGACACCTACGGCCACCACGTCGGCGACCGACTGCTGGTCGGCGTGGCGCGGCGATTCGAGCTTGTGTCACGCTCGATCGACACCCTCGGCCGTGTCGGCGGCGACGAGTTCCTCTACCTCGCCGAGGGGCTCAGCGGGCCCGAGGAGGCAGTCGCCATCGCCGAGCGGCTCCTGCACGTGCTCGCCGAGCCCTTCTCGCTGGATGGACTCACGATCGAGCAGCACGCCACCATCGGCGTCGCGATCTACAATGACGGCGTCATCGACGGCGCTGAGTGCATCAAGCGCGCCGACGCCGCCATGTACGACGCCAAGCGCCGCCGGCGGGGCCACTACGAGCTCTTCGAGCCGACGATGCTCACCTCCTCGGTGCACCGCTTCACCCTCGCTCAGTCGCTCAGCCACGCCTTGCGCTCGAGCGAGCTCGAGATGCACTACCAGCCGATCGTCTCACTGCCGACCTTGCAGATCGTCGGGTTCGAAGCGCTGATGCGCTGGAACTCGTCGCGCGAGGGCTCGATCCCTCCGTCGGTCTTCATCCCCATCGCCGAACAGAGCGACCTGATTTTCGGTCTCGGTGACTTTGCGATCCGCGAGGCCATTCGCGCCGCGGTCACCTGGGGGGCCGACGGCTCCTACGGCGACCAGTGCTACGTCTCGGTCAATCTCTCCGCGGCCCAGTTCCATAGTCCCGGGCTCGTCCCCTTCGTGCGCGACGTGCTCGACGAAGTCGGACTGCCCGCGACGCGACTGGTCCTCGAGATCACCGAGACCGCGGCGGTCACCGACCTCGACGAGACGGTCGCGGTGGTCGATCGCCTGCGCGCGATCGGCGTGGGCGTCGCGCTGGACGACTTCGGCACCGGGCACTCCTCGCTCGCGCGCCTGGCCGAACTCGATCCTCACATGGTCAAGGTCGACTGTTCGTTCATCCACTCGCTC
>JAJZSX010000188.1:0-5114 GCA_021849435.1 Actinomycetes bacterium
CATCAAGGCGTTCATCTTTCCAGGCGGCTCGCTGCCATCGGTGGGTTCGATCACGCGTGCGAGCGCTCGGGCCGGCCTCAGCGTCGTGGACCTCGAGGACATTGGGCGGCACTACGCCGAGACGTTGCGGCGTTGGCGTCAACGCTTCGACGAGCACCACGACGAGCTCGAGGCACTTGGTTACGACGAGCGTTTCCGGCGAATGTGGACCTTCTACCTGGCGTACTGCGAGGCTGCGTTCCTCGAACGGCACGTGAGTGATGTGCAGGTGGTCCTCACTAAGCGTGAGTGGCGGATGGGACTCTGGGTCCGTTCATAGGGGAGCCGTCGCTACTCAACTGGAACGCCCGGATCGACACCCCGAGCTCGTGGCACCGGCCGGCGACGTCGTTCGGCTGCTCGTTCCTCAAGTAGCCCCGTGACGGTGGAGACGACCTCGCGGGCGTCGTGGCCCGTCCAGCGGTCCGAACCGAGGCCAACGGCGGTCGCCTCGTCGGGAACCGCTGCTCCGCCGACGAGGATGGACGCATCGGTGTCACCTCGAAGTGCCGCGACGGTCTCGCGCACGGCGTCGACGTGGCCGGGTCCGGTTACCGAGAGCAATACGCAGAACGCCGATGCGGCCGCTGTCGCCGTGACGAACGAGGACGCGGGTGTGTTTGCACCGAGCTCGATCACCGAGAAACCGGCGCCGCGTAGCTGGTCGGCGACGAGGTTGACCGGGATGTCGTGTAGTTCACCGGCGACTGCTCCGACGAGGACCGTACCGCGCTTACGGCCAGGTCGGGTGAACCGAGGACCCAGTCGGGCAACGAGGCGATGCGCACTCGCGCTCGCGCGATGCTCATCGGCGATGCTGAGCGTCCCTTGCTGCCATCGTTGACCGAGTTCACGAAGGGCGGGGGCGAGGAGTTCAAGGTGAACCTCGGTCGGATCAGCCCCTGAGGCGAGTGCGGATTCGACAACCTGCCACGAGCCGGCTTCGTCACCCGCGATGAGCCGTTCGAGCAAGCGCGACGCCGTGCCGGCCCGACGGGTCGTGACGCCGGTGGGTGGGGTCGCACGATCCTTGAGCCCGTCCACGTCTTCAAGCCGTATGCGCCACTGGCGTCCGTCCTGCTGTGCGGCGAGCCGGCCCGTCCGGATGTATCGGTAGACCGTCATGTAATGCACGCCGAGTCGTTCGGCCGCTTCATGGAGACTCATCGTCGCGGGCGCATCGGTGTGCTTGGGGTTCACGGCGATCCTCTCCAGGGCGAGCGGGCCGGACCACGATTGGGTTCGGCCGGGTGACTATTAGTTTAGTACTAAAAGGAGTTTCCATGACCCGTTTCGTCGTTCGGTTCGTCACTGATTGGGATCTCGCCCGTGCGCTGACCTACATCGCCGATTTCGAGAACGCGCAGCAGTGGGATCCGAGCGTCGCGACGTCGACGCGTCGTGACGATGGACCCTTGCGCGTTGGCAGTAGCTTCGATCTCGCGGTACGGTTCGCCGGCCGTACGGTACCGCTGCATTACGAGCTCACCGAACTCAGCGAAACGCGAGCGGTACTACGTGCGGCGACGTCGTCGTTCGAATCCTGTGACACCGTCAGCGTCGCGCTCCTCGGCGAGCGCACCGAGTTGACCTACGACGCCCAGCTGTCGCTACGGGGATGGTGGCGGGTCTTCGACCCGCTGCTCAGAATCGCCTTCGCGCGTCTCGCGGAGCGCGCAGCGGTCGGCATCCGCCGCGCCATCGCGTAATGGACATTCGTCGCGGCCATCAACCAACATCGCATTCGATGCGCGTTCTTCGACGGGTCGCGATGCGTTGACGCTTTGGCCGGGACGGCCCACGCGATTCAACGCGATGACCCGTCGCTGCGCAAGAGGGGGACGTCGCTGACGTCAGATGGCGAAAATCGACCTTTGCCTATTTTCCAGGAGACAAGGCGTTTGTGTGCCCGTCAATGAAGTCGTTCCCACCGTGCATGGCCACCGGGGACGCTGCGACGCGTTGCGTGGACACCGAGTCACGGCGCTTGAGCGGTCAACTGACGGTACGACGATCCTGGTCAAAAGGTGTTGCCACACTTCAGTTCCGATCGGACCCATTCCAGTGACGACGCGTATGACGAGAGACGTGGCGGTGGATAACCATGTCAGTTCGCTCGATGGCAGCGCGAGGAGACCGCGGTCAACCGTACCGTCGGTCGCTCACGCAATGAATCGACCTGTTGGTACCGCCACGTGAGACGGCTCCACTCCACTCGCGACGATGTTCGCGCGACTACATGGGTCACCGTGTCGGTCGTCGTGCCCATGGTGGTGTTTCGGCTCGCGGGCCACCCACAATGGGTCCTCTATTCGACCTTTGCCGCCTTCGCGTCGGTCTATGGTCGCGGCGAGTCGCCGCGGCGCCGGATCTCGACGCAACTATCGGTCAGTGTGCTGCTCACCGGACTCATCATCGCCGCGACGGCCACCGCGACGGCCACCGCGACGACAGACGACGCCCGATGGTGGTCGCTGCTCGGGGTCTCGTTCGATGCCGCTGTTGCGACGGCGGCATCGCACCGCTGGACGTGGCGGCCTGCCGGAGCGCTCTTTGCTGTCTTCGCCTTCGGTGCGGTCTCGTCAGTCCCGGCTACGGGCCACGACGTCCTGGTCGCAAGTGCGGTGGCGATCGCGACGAGTGTTTTTACCCTGCTCGTCGGCACCGAGGCGTTTTTACGCCACTGGGGTCCGCGTGAAGGGCCGATCCCGATCCGATCGCACTCGCCGGTGTTGTGGCGCCGAGCAGTGGCGACCGCGTCGGCTGCCGGCGCCGCCGACGCGCTGGCGACGTGGCTGCACTTGGGTCACCCCTACTGGGCGGCGGTCGCCGCGGTGGTGCCGATGGCGACCCTTGGGACCATTGATCGCCTCGTCCGAGCGCGACACCGAGCCGGGGGAACCGTCTTGGGCATCGCCTTGGCATACATGCTCTTCTCCTTCCCGCTCTCGCCGTGGGGGCTCGTGATCGCGATCGGACTTCTCCAACTGAGTGCCGAGCTCATGGTGATACGGCACTATGGCGTTGCCATGATGTTCGTAACGCCTCTCTCGTTGGTTGTGGCCGAACTGGGTCAACCTCAGCCGGCGGCCCACCTGATCTGGGCGCGCGCTCTCACCACCGCGATCGGGCTCGCCTTTGGGATCACCGCAGTGCTCGCAGACCACTCGCGCCCGCACCCCCACGTAGGTTCCGTGGAAGCGCTCATCGAGCGGTCGAGATTCAATTCGCCGACGGCGAGCTTCCCAATTCAGGCACCAGACGCTGCAGTCGGCTGATGGCAGGGGTAGTTGGAGTGGACACAGAAGGCCGCTAAAAGTACTCACCCTTGATGACGAAGAATGAGCCGCGTATCGTCCCGGCGAGTTTTGACTTCTGGTGTGCGAACTTGAAGGCGCTCAGTTCCTCGGGCACGTCGATACCTTCGGCGAGTTTGAACCCGACGGCTCGCTTCGGTGCGGGACCGTCAAGGGTGTAGAGCACGTTGATCGAAAGCCCGCTCTGGTAGAAGACGTACGCCCAACGGATGTTCTCGACTTGGAACGACGTGGCCTCGAGTGCTGGTGACTGAATCTCGATATTCCGCTCTTTGAGGACCCGGTTTACGAGCTCGACCACATCCTTCGACTTTGCGGCGGGCTCGACGGTGAACACGTGGTTGTACTTATTGCGGAAGCAGCGAGCCTCATTGGCGCGCACACCAGCCAGCTCGCCCGCGACGGGTGATGATTCCAGTCCAGTGGAAGAGACATTTTCGAAGTCGACGACGTAAGGCATGGTCAAAGATACCCCCAGTGTCTTTGGGGATCAATGAGAATCAAATTGTGGGTGTGGTGCCTCAATTCAGAGAGCGCGATCGCCACAGAATTGAGGCGCGTACACGTGATGGCTACCGGTTGCCCTCACTTCCTCAAAGCCAAGCGCCTTGAGAAGTTGCGCGTCCGAGAAGTCGACATTCGTAACCGCTCCGCTCGAAAGTCGCAGAAGGGGTCAGGACGATTTTATTGACCGCGACGGTATCGGGTCGCCGTGACGTCCTCGCACGCCGAACTGGAGGGCGAGGACGATCCAGGTTGCAAACCATCAAACCACCGGTACGTCCGCCCTTTCCACTCATGATTCAAATAGTTCGGTGCCTGAGGTAATGAGTTTGAGTAACGCACTAATGGTGGAGGTAAGGGGATTCGAACCCCTGACCTCTTGACTGCCAGTCAAGCGCTCTACCAACTGAGCTATACCCCCAACGGTCAGACAATCGTAGCAGTTAGCCGAACCGTCACCAATCGGTGACGGCGTCAGCACAGATTTCCGGATGCGAAAGAAACGGCGAGTGGTCGCTCGCAATTTCGGTGGTCATATCGCACGACGACGCCATCCGGGACTGAAGCGCCGGGTCAATCGCACGATCATTGGTGCACCGGATGTAGTGGCGCCGGACGGTCGCGTCCGGGTGTTCCCGCTTCGAGCGAAAACTTGCGATCGTCTGCGAGCCGAGGCGCGACACCGCATCCTTCGCCACGAGATCGTCGCAGTCGCCATAGAGCGCGGACCGTGCCAGCGACGGATCCAGCCGTAGCCGTGGCCCGTCGACCGTCATGGCCGCATCCAGCTCCGTGCGAACGCCGCCGAGGCGCGAGACGTCGGTGGCACTTTGGCCGATAGTCGGGATCAGGGCAGCGATGAAGACGAGACCGACCAGTTTGTCGAGTTGACCGCTCGCCTCCGCAATGACCGCTCCGGCATAACTGTGCCCGACCAACACCGTCGGTCCGTCAAAGTCGATGGCCGAGAAAACGGCCTGGACATCGGACCGGAGATCACTCGTCCCATCGCCGTCGTCGTGCGAACTCGGCAGTTCGAGTGTGCGCCAGGCCACGGAACGTCGATCGAACTCCTCGGTGAGTAGTCGCCACGACCAAGCGCCGTGCCACGCGCCATGGACGAGGACGTAGGTGGGTTCAGTCATTGGGGCCTCGGCTTTCACTTCGAGGATACGCCGTTGGCTCCCTAGAATGTCGAGATGGCCCGCCCCTTTGACGTCAGATCCGTAGAAGCCAAATGGCAAGAACGATGGC
>JAJZSX010000188.1:5124-5491 GCA_021849435.1 Actinomycetes bacterium
CGCGAGCGGTATTACGCCCTGTGCATGTACCCCTATCCTTCGGGGGCGGCCCATCAGGGCCACGTGCGCAACTACACCTTCGGAGACTTGGTGGTGCGATACCAGACCATGCTCGGCAAGGCCGTCCTCTCGCCCTTCGGGTTCGATTCGTTCGGGCTGCCCGCCGAGAACGCCGCGATCAAAGCCGGCAGCCATCCTCGGATCTTCACCGAAGCGCGCATGGCGGAACTCAAGCGCTCGGTTCAGCGCCTTGGTGCCGTCTACGACTGGCGTCGAGAGGTGATGAGCCACGATCCGCAGTACATGAAGTACTCACAGATGATCTTCCTCGCGTTCTTGCAAGCCGGGCTCGCGTATCGCGCGCTGG
>JAJZSX010000189.1 GCA_021849435.1 Actinomycetes bacterium
GACCACCTCGTCGTAGCGAGCGTAAGGCGTCCGCAAGGTCACGAGTCGTCCGCCGAGTGCGAGGTCGTTTCGCTCGAGGTCGAAGCTGTCGCCGAGGAACCACGGTGTCGCGCCAAGCTGGTCCACGCGCCGCTGGGCGATCTCCACGACGATGGCGTTGGTGGTGGCGACGATGGCGACGGCGTCGGCGCGGAAGATGCCGACCTTGTCGCTCGCGATGTCACCGATAGTCGGGCCGAGAACTGCGGTGTGGTCGAGGTCCACGTTCGTGAGCACCGTCACGTCACCGTCGATGACGTTCGTCGAGTCCCACGTTCCGCCGAGTCCGACTTCGACCACGGCGACGTCCACTCCCTCGTCGGAGAAGTGCAGGAAGGCGGCGACGGTGAGTAGCTCGAAGCGCGTGAGCGTGATGCCCGTCACCGACTCCACGTCGGCCAGTCGGCCGAAGAGCTCGCGGAACACATCGTCGTCGATGGGCTCGCCGTTGACGGCGATGCGTTCGTTGACCGCGTGTAGGTCGGGGCTGGTGAACGTGCCCACGCGCAGTCCCGTCGCGCGCAGGAGCTCGCTCGTCATCGTCGTGGTCGAGCCCTTGCCGTTCGTGCCCGTGATGTGGATCGACGGAAAGTCATGGTGCGGGTCGGCGAGCATCGCCAGGGTCTCGACGATCGGCTGCAGGGTGGGCGGTGACTGGCGATTCGGCGACACGCGTTCGAAGTCGACGTGAGATTCAAGCCAGCCCAACGCCTGGGCGTAGGTTTCAAATCGCACGGTCTAGCTCGCGCGACGTGAACGCGTCGTCTTGCGGAACTCGTAGAGCGGCGGAACGTGCTCGCGAACCGACTCTGCGGTCACGACACAGCGAACGACGTCGGTGCGACCCGGTACGTCGTACATCGTCTCGAGCAGCACGTTCTCGAGAATCGATCGAAGTCCCCGGGCGCCGGTGCCCCGCTCCAGGGCGAGTTCGGCGATGGCGGCGAGCGCGTCGGACTCGATCACCAATTCGACGCCGTCCATGGCGAGCACCTGGCGGAACTGCTTGACGAGCGAGTTCTTGGGCTCCGTGAGCACTTCGATCAGCATCGAGCGGTCGAGCTGCTGGACCGCCCCGACGATCGGCAGGCGCCCGATGAATTCGGGAATGAGGCCGAACTTCATCAGGTCTTCGGGCAGCACGTGGCGGAAGAGCTCGACGTCACCCGCTCGCTTGGACTCGATCGGCGAGTTGAAGCCGATCGACTTCTTGCCGAGCCGGCGCTCGATGATGGTCTCGAGACCCGCGAACGCCCCGCCGCAGATGAACAAGATGTTTGAGGTGTCGATCGTTATGAACTCTTGGTGCGGGTGCTTGCGGCCGCCCTGGGGCGGCACACTCGCGACGGTGCCTTCGAGAATCTTCAAGAGCGCCTGCTGCACGCCCTCGCCCGAGACGTCGCGGGTGATCGAGGGATTCTCCGACTTGCGGGCGATCTTGTCGATCTCGTCGATGTAGATGATCCCGCGCTCGGCGCGCTTCACGTCGAAGTCGGCGGCTGACAACAACTTCAACAGGATGTTCTCGACGTCCTCGCCCACGTAGCCGGCCTCGGTGAGAGCGGTCGCGTCAGCGATGGCGAAGGGTACGTTGAGCATCTTGGCCAGCGTCTGGGCGAGGAAGGTCTTGCCGCAACCAGTCGGCCCGAGGAGCAGCACGTTCGACTTGGCCACCTCGACGTCGTCGTCGTGCAGCGGTCCCGACTGGATGCGCTTGTAGTGGTTGTAGACCGCTACCGAGAGGATCTTCTTCGCCTCGACTTGGCCGATGACGAACTCGTCGAGGAACGACGAGATCTCCCTCGGCGTGGGCAGCTCGTCGAGCACGAACTCGGGGCGGTCACCGAACTCATCGGCGATGATGTCGTTGCACAGGTCAATGCACTCGTCACAGATGTAGACGCTCGGTCCAGCGATCAACTTCTTGACCTGCTTCTGACCCTTCGCGCAGAAACTGCACTTGATGAGGTCGCTGCCTTCGCCAAATTTTGCCACAAGCACCCTCCGACACGACCTGACCCAACCATCCTAGGAGGCGCGGTCACTAAAACATGGAACCCACGACCCGAGACGGTCCAACCAGCCTCGGGCGCCACAACCCATTGTTGAGCCCGGGGAATGCCCGACGATTCACTCGCGATGCTGTCGTTGCACCGGTCGAAGCACTCGTCATCGATGGAGACGCTCGGCCCAGCGATCAGCAACCCGGACTGCTACCCGACTTTCGGGCCAAAACCTCACGTGGCTGCGCGGGGCCACACGTCGTCACCGCCACCCTCTCAGCGCGCCACCCCGGGGTGAGCGCCTACGATCGCGGGCTGATCACCTCGTCGATGAGGCCGTACTCCACCGCTTCGTCGGCGCCGATGATGAAGTCGCGGTCCGTGTCCTTGGTGATGCGCTCGACCGACTGACCGGTGTCGTTCGCCAACATCAGATTCAACATGTCCTTCATTCGAAGGATCTCTCGCGCCTGGATCTCGATGTCCGACGCCTGGCCGCCGACCCCGCCCCAGGGCTGGTGCAGCAACACGCGAGCGTGGGGCAGCGCGTAGCGCTTGCCCTTCGCCCCGGCACCGAGCAGCACCGCCGCGGCGGATGCCGCCTGGCCGAAGCAGAACGTGGACACGTCAGCCTTGATGTACTTCATCGTGTCGTAGATCGCGAGTAGCCCGGTGATGTCGCCACCGGGCGAGTTGATGTAGAGGTTGATGTCCTTGTCGGGATCCTCGGACTCGAGGAACAGCATCTGGGCGCAAATCAGGTTGGCCACGGTGTCGTCAATCGGCGTGCCAAGGAAGATGATCCGCTCTCGCAGCAGTCGGCTGTAGAGGTCATAGGCTCGCTCGCCCCGGTTCGACGACTCGACCACGGTGGGAACCAGGTAGTTCTGGGCTCGGAAGTGTTCGTTCACGGCTATACCTTAAGCGTCCATATCGAGCGATTGGTCCACGCTCAGCAGGGCCGGGTCGATAATCAGACCTTCGGGATCCACGTAGGTGACGTTCTCGGTCAGCCAGCGCGAGGCCTTCATCTTGGCGACCTCGGCCGTGAAGGCGACGGTTCGGCCCGTGTCGCGCAAGTTCGCGCGCAGCACGTCGGGCTCGACGGACATCGCCTCGGCGGTCTTTACCAACTCCTCGTCGACTTCCTCGTCGGTCGGCTCCAGACCTTCGGCTCGCACGAGCGCACGAAGCGCCAGGTCGATGCGCACGGCCCGTGCGGCGTCGGCGCGCAGCGATTCGAGCAGCGCGTCGGGCGTCTGATTGGTCACCTGCAGGAACATCTCCAGACTGAGCTTCTGCTCCGCCAGTCGGTGTCCGAGATCGTGGAGCCGCTCATTGGTCTCGCTGGACACGAGGACTTCCGGGGCGACGTCCTCGGCTACGAGGTCACCCAGTGCCACCAAGACGGCATCTCGTTGGGCGAACTGGGCCTCCATCACCTTGCGGCGACGCATCTGGTCAACGAGCTGATCGCGCATCTCGACCACGGAGGGCCACTCGGTGTTCTCCGCGACCCATTCGTCGGTCAACTCGGGCAGCACCCGCTCCTTGACCTGCTTCAACTTCATGGCGTAGGTGACGGTTCCGCCGCCCTGCACGCTGCCGTTCACCGTCAGGTTCTCACCGGCACGCAAGCCCAGGATGAGCTCGTCGACGCCATCGGTGATCGCACCCGAGCCCACGGTGTACATGTAGTCGCTCATCTCGAGCGGCTCGGACTCGGTGTCGACCTGGGTCGCCGTCACGTCCATCGTCACGAGGTCGCCGGTCACGATCGGGCGGTCCACGTCGTTGAGCGTGGCGTCGGTCTCGCGGTAGCGGTCAATCTGCGCCTCGACCTCGGCGTCGGTGACCTGCGGGGAGGGCAGTGTGACGCGCAGGGCACGGTGACCGGAGATCGCGATCTCCGGGCGCACCTCGACGTCGGCCTCGAAGACCAGGGCACCCTCGAGCTCACCGCTCGTGACCGTGATATCGGGTTCACCGATCGGGTCCACGGCAGTGTCGGCGATGGCGCGGGCATAGAAATCGGGCATCGACTCGCGAATGGCCTCGCCACGCAGCACGTCCGCGCCACCAATGTGGGCGATCAACACGTTCTTGGGAACCTTGCCCTTGCGGAACCCCTTGACGGACACCTGTTTCGAGAGGGTCTGGGCAGCCTTATCGATCGCGCCGGACATTTCGGCGTCGTCGAGCTCGACGACCAGCTTCACGTGGTTGTTTTCGAGGTTGGATACGGTTGCGCGCATAGGAGATGCCAGCCTACCGGTTGCCACGCGTGGCTTAGATCATCACACGCATGCCGTCGGCGAACTGGCCAGCGGCAGCCCGGTCCCCCTCGACCTCGGTCGCCGACGCCCCCAAGAACGCCTCGGCGCTGATCCGGCCCGCGGCCAGCCGCCAGAACAGCGCGACGGGTGTGCTAATCACCGTCGTCGGGGGTGCGGTCAGCTCGGCCACAGGATTGCAGCGTCCGTCCTTCACCGCGACCATGACCGTGCGACCCATCCGGCCACTCAGGTTCAGCTGCATGGTAAAGCCGTCGGGTGCCTGCATCCGCTTTCCCACCACGTACGGGATCGCCGCTTCGAATCGGTTCACCACGATCTCTTCGCCGGGCCCGTGATCGTCGGCCGGCTCGAGCAGGGCGTCGCGGATGTCCTGGAGGTGGATCCAACTATCCACCACCCGCGTCTCTTGGAACCGGTGATAGGGCCGCTCGCCCTCGGGACTCCACCCCACGCGATCCCAGTCGTCATCGTTTAGCGCTCGAAGCCGGGCGATTGAGCGAGCGGCGACGGCCTTGAACTGGTCGAGAACTTCGATGCCCGGCTGCCCGCGGCCGGCCTCGACGAACGCCTCGTTCATGCGACCGATCTCGTTCTTGACGTAGTCGGGATAGTTGTCGTCGTGCTCGGGCGGCGCTTCGCCTTCGAGCAGTAGCTCAAAGCCCATCAGATGGCTCAGTACGTCTCGGACGCTCCAGCCTGGGCACGGCGTCGCCGCATCGTAGGCCGCGGGCGGCTGGGGGCGAACGACGTCGTCGATGGACCGCCATGTTTGCTCGAGGGCGTCGACAATCCACTCATAGGCCATGGTGACCTCGCTTTCTCGACCCAACCATAGACAGTCCCGCCGAACGACGCGGACCGTTGCACCCGGCACGGTGATCACTCAACGGCGTTGGCCGATGCGTCAACCCACGCGACCCCGTGGCACTACCGCCCTCACTCGTGGACCCGGGCACCGCCATATGTGCCACGATGGTGCGACGGGAAGTAGCGCAGCTTGGTTAGCGCGCCTGGTTTGGGACCAGGAGGCCGCGGGTTCAAATCCCGCCTTCCCGACCAACGCT
>JAJZSX010000190.1 GCA_021849435.1 Actinomycetes bacterium
AGCCCACTCCGGTTCGCACATAGCCGTTCTCGTGGAGCTCGACCTGGCCGCGAACCAGCTGGGTGTTCGGCACGTGCCCGATCGCGACGAACACGCCGGTCACGTCGATGGTGCGCTCCTCGCCGGTCAGCGTGTCGGCGACGCGAAGTCCGGCGACCTTGTCCTCGCCGAGGACCTCGAGGACCTTCGTGTTCCACGCGAAACGGATCTTCTCGTTGGCGAAGGCTCGCTCCTGCATGATCTTGGATGCGCGAAGCGAGTCGCGCCGGTGCACGATCGTGACGCTGGAGGCGAAGCGCGTCAGGAAGGTCGCCTCCTCGATCGCCGAGTCGCCGCCGCCGATGACGGCGATGTCGTGGCCGCGGAAGAAGAAGCCGTCACAGGTGGCGCACGTGGACACACCGTGGCTGAGAAGACGGGCCTCACCAGGGACGTCGAGCATCAATGACTGGGCGCCCGTCGCGAGGATCACGGTGTCGGCGGTGATGCTCGGCTCGTCGTCACCCGACAGCCACGCGCGGAAGGGACGTCCGCCGACGTCGAGGCGCTGCACCTTGTTCACCCGGAGGTCCGCCCCGAATCGCTCGGCCTGGGCGCGCATGTTGGCCATGAGCTCCGGGCCCGAGATGCCCTCGATGAAGCCGGGGAAGTTCTCGATGTCGGTGGTGAGCATCAGCTGGCCGCCGGGCTGGTCCGAGGTCGAGGAGGGCTCGCCCTCGATCACGATCGGCTTGAGTTGCGCGCGCGCCGTGTAGATGGCCGCGGTGAGTCCCGCGGGGCCCGATCCGATGATGAGGACCCGGGTGTGTTCAGTCATGGTGATTCTTTCGTTGGGGGAGCGGACGGCGACGGCGCCAGATGAGAAGTCCGGCGGTGAGGGAGAGCACGCCGACCAGGGCGTAGCTGAGCCACACGTGGTTGGCGAAGAAGTAGACGTTGAACAGCCGGATGATCCCGATGATCAAGACGCTCACGAGGACGAGGCCGACGAGGAAGAACACGAAGATGAAGGCCACGGTGCGCCCGGCGAGCAGGATCGGTCGCAGGAACTTGTCGTGGACGACGTCGAGTGCGTGGTCCAGCGTCCCAAGCGCCCGGTCGACGAGATCGGGCTCGCGGTCTGGGGTGGGGCTCGACTCGCTCACACTACGAACATAGTGGTCCGAGGGGCTCAGGCCTTAATCCAGCAGGCGGCGATGATCCTCGGCCCGCCGTGGGTCCCCACGACGGGACCGACGTCGGTCACGACGAGGGTCTGCTCGGTCGCGACGTCGGCGATCATGGCGACCAGGTCATCGACGTCACTGGCGTCGCCGTGCACGATCGAGAGCCGTTCGAAGGGCGCGTTGGCTCGTACCACCGACGCGACCGCCGCGAGTGACTTGGCCCTCGTGCGCTGACGGCCGGCCTCGGCGACGACGCCGTCCTTGAGGGCGAGCAGCGGCTTGATGGCGAGGACCTGGCCGAGCAGTGCGCGCGCGCCGCCGATCCGACCACCCTTGACCAGGTGTTCCAGTGTGTCAAGCGTGCCGCAGATGCCGACGCGCTCGAGCAGTTGGCGGGCCCGCGTCTCCAGGCCGTCGAGGTCGGCGCCGGACGCGGCGAGCTCGGCGAGGTCGATCGCCATTAGCCCGACCGCCATCGACACGGCCTTGGTGTCCACGACGCGCACGGGGATGAGATCCGCGACGGCCTCGGCGGCGAGGGTCGCGGATTGGTGGGTCGCCGACAGCGCCGCGGAGATCGTCAGGACCAGGACTCCGTCGTAGCCGTTCGCCGCCGCCGATTCGTAGGCCGCCTGGAAGGAGCCGGGGGAGGGGGCGGCGGTCTCGGGCAGGACCTTGGACTCCTTGCACTTGGCCCAGAACTGTGACGGCGAGAGGTCCAGGCGATCGGTGTACTCGTCGTCGCCGAAGCGGATCGTCAGGGGCACCACGTCGACGCCGAGCCGGCGCGCGACGTCGTCAGGGATGTCAGAACCGCTATCGGTGATCACACGGATTCGAGCCATACGTCCCCCTCAGCGTCTCGCCGTCTGTCAGCCTTGCACGTTCGAGGGCCGCCGGCCAACGCGGCGCTGTCCGAGGGCGACGACCACGACGTAGGCGACGATCCCCACGACGAACGCGCCCGCGAACCGGATGATCAAGCCGAGGCCGACGCTGGCGCTCGACGCGGCGTAGGCGGCGGCCATGGCCGCTCCCGCGATGAGCGACGCCACGGCGCTTCGACGGACGTGAACCGACCAGATCGTCGAGGTGATCGAGACGTGGCGGCGCGAGAGCGCGAGCAGTGCCGCGACGGCCGCGACGGTGTAGGAGACGGAGACGCTCGAGGTCAGCGCGGCGATCGAGTGGCGCCCGAACGCCAGCGCCAGGGCGATGTTGAGCCCGTTCTGGAAGAGGTAGAGCACGAAGACCTGGCGTGCGCGCTGCATGGCCTGCAGCCCGCGCACGCAGAGCATGTAGACGGTGAAGCCCGGCATGCCCGCAGCGAGGACCGCGAGGACGGTGCCCGCGGCGAGGGTGTGGGTCGCGTTGACGTGGTTGAGCACGGCCACGAGGGGCTGACTGAGGATGATGAACCCGACCGTGCACGGCACGATGATCACCAGCGACTGGCGAAGGCCGAACCGGAGCCGCTCGCTGAACCCGGCGTAGTCCTCGTCCGTGGCCATCCGCGACAGCTGGGGCGCGAGGGAGCTCAGCACCGAGACGACGATCACCGCGTAGGGGATGAGGAAGAACGACCAGCCGTAGGTGTAGGCGCTGACCGGTCCGTTGCCGCCGACGCCGAAGGCGAGCGCCAGGATCACGTAGAGCGACGCCTGGTTCGCGACGACGACGAGCAGGGTCCACCCGCCCAGGCGCGCGATGGCGTGCAGGGCGGGGTCGTGGCGGTCGAACCGCGGGCCGATGCGCCAGAGGTCGCTGCGCGCGAGCGAGGGGAGCAGGAAGAGGAACTGCACCGCGACGCCGAGCGTGGTGCCGAGGCCGAGCCAGAGCAGGTCGCGCGATCCCGGGAGCTGGCCGAGCACGGGCGTCGGGTCCGCGAGGTGGAACCAGATCAGCACGGCGATGGCGATGACGTTGTTCGCGACCGGCACCCAGGCCGGCGCGCCGAAGCGGTGGCGCACGTTGAGCAGGGCCGTGGCGAGTCCGATGAGGCCGTAGAAGAGGATCTGGGGGACGAACCAGCGCAGGAGCTCAGTCGCCACACGGCGCTGGTTGCTGAGCAGGGTCGCCGCGTGGCCCGCGTCGAGCTGGTGCAGTGCCGTAAAGCCGTCGATGATCCACGGCGCGGCGATCCAGGCGAGGACCGACCCCACGATCAGGGTGACGACCGACGCGGTGAGCACGGTGGAGATCGAGTGCCACGCGCGGCGCTCGCCATCCACCGCCAGGCGCTCGACGAACACCGGGATGTAGGTCGCGATCATGATCCCGCCCAGAACGAGGTCAAAGAGCATGTTCGGGATCGTGTTGGCGAGGTTGAAGGCGTCCGCGAGCGGGGTGAACCCGAGCACCCAGACGAGGACGAAGACGCGCAGCAGCCCCGTCAGCCGCGAGGCGAGCGTGCCGCTCGCCATCGACAGCACGCGCGAGGAGTGGCTCGAGGTCGTGCTCATCGGGCGTGGCGCCCCTTCGAGCGGCGCCGGTACGTCCGCAGCCACCACGCCGCGAGGACCAGCAGTGACGCGAGGGTCAAGAGGTACCCGACAACCGACGAGCCGGCGATCCGGACCTGGATCGCCGCGTGCGCGAGCAGTACCTGCTGGTTCGGGGTGGTCACGTTCACCTGGAGCGTGAGGCTGCTGCCGTGCCGGCTCACCGCCGGGACCCGTACCGACGTCGTCGGGGCGCCGAGGGTCACCACGACGCTCGAGCCCTTGGGGAAGTGCAGCTGGTTGGTCAGCAGGTGCACGACGGCCGTGATCGTGTAGGGGGCGGTGCTGTGCAGCGTGATCGGCAGCGCGGTGCCGGGGCCGGCGAGGGTGATGGCGCTCGGGTCGACCGTGAACTTGGCGAGCTGCGCGTTGAGACTGGCGGCGGCCGCGTTGATGGCGTTCTCGCGAGATTGCGCGCTGCCCGTCGTCTCGGTGCGAGCGGTGGCGACTCGTAGGGCGAAGGCGACAGCGTGGTCGGTGATGGCCTGGCTGAACGAGTCGACCTGGATGGCGAGCGCGGTGATCGAGTCGACGTTCCTCGCGCTCCAGTGCGAGGGCGTCACCGCGAGCAGGGTGCGGGTGGTGGGCGAGCCGTCGGTGCCAACGAGCGAGGAGGTGAACGAGGGGACCAGGCTGCTGGCCACGACGAAGGGGTCCGAGGCCAGTCCCGAGGCGACCTGGTTGAAGAACGGGATCGACGTCATCGCGGCGGGCACGGTCACGACGACCGATCGGCTGGCCGGCGCATTGGGCGCCTCGAAGTGCAAGAAGGCGAGGGTGGCGAGCAGGATCGCCGCGCGGCGCCCGGGCTCGATGGCGCCGTCGATCGCGAGTTGGTCGAGGGGCTGATCGTCGGCGAGGGCGACGGCCGTACCGGCGCCGGTCAGGTGAAAGGGGGCGCCCCAGGCGAGGGTCGTGGAGGGCTCGACCGTGAGCCGGCTCTCGGGAACGACGACGTCGGACACGCCGACCGTGCCGAGCGCCGCGACCGCCGCCGCCGAGGGATCGCCCTGGAGCAGGACTGGCGCGTCGAGGTACCGACCAGTGATGGCCCCGACCAGTTGGCTCGCCAGGTTGAGCTGGGTCTTGATCTCGCCACTGAGTCCGTTGGCGGCGAGCCCGGCGAAGTCGACCTGGCGCGGCGGGGCGTTGATGATGCGGTGCAGCGGGCTGGCGACGGCGTGGTTCAACGCGTCGCGCCAGAGCGTGCCGCGCGGGCCGGCGTCATAGGCGCTCGCCAGCGTCTCGTAGTTCGCACTGACCGTCAGGGGCAGCGTCGGTCGCCGGCTGATCGCGGTCAAGACCGCTGCGGTGCGAACACGCTCGGACCACGTCCCCGCGCCGAGCGTGGTGATCCAGGTCAGTCGCAGCGGGGTTGAGACGGCCACGGACTGGACCGCGACGAGGGACCACTCCACTGTCGTCGTCCCGTTGGCGGTGACGGCGTAGCGAAGCGGGTAGACGCCGTCACAGGTCGCGCCGGCACAGCTGAGTCGCAGGCGGGGCAGCGGGCCGCATCGGCCGCGACTCGTGAGGGGCTGGCCCGTGAAGAGCACGACGGTGATCGAGCTCGAGCGCGACGCCGTGCAGTCCGGCTCGAACGAGCCCGTCGAGGCGGCGGCCCGTCCGGCGACGCCGGCGCCCGAGACGATGGGTGCGATCTGTGAGCGCATGATGATGCGCGGGTAGAGCGCGAGCGTGGCGCGCGTCGAGGCGTTCGGGTGGGC
>JAJZSX010000191.1:0-4537 GCA_021849435.1 Actinomycetes bacterium
ACCTGGGAAGGGTTTGGCAACGCCACCCTCGAGTCGGTCACGCACCGACGGCCCCTCGCCGTCTACCCCTACCCGGTCCTCGCCGAACTGCGCGCGCTCGGCCTGTCGTTTCTCGACCTCGAGGACCTCGACGGGATCAGGGCCGAGCTCGCCCAACCCGACCTCAGGCGCCGTGACGCCAACCTCGCGGTCGCGCGCGCCCACTTCAACCTGGCCGACCTGCCCGGCCGGTTGGCGGCCCTGCTCGAGCACCCCAGCGCCCACTAGGCTGAGCCCAATGCTGATCGACCAGGACCGGCCCCGCTACGCCGAGCGGCGCGCGCACCTCTTTGGCGTGGCGCGCGCGGTCTTCGCCGAGCGGGGGTTCCAGGCGACGACGATGGATGACATCGCCCGCGGCGCCGGCTTCACCAAGCCGATCCTCTATCAGTACTTCTCCTCCAAGTCCGACCTCTACCGCCAGATCGTGGCCGAGACCGCCGAGCGCCTGCTCGCCCAGCTCACGAGCGCCGTCGAGGCCGTCGAGTCACCGCGCGAGAAGATCGAGGTGGCCTTTCGGGTCTACTTCGAGATGGTCGTGCGCGAGACCGACGCCTTTCGCATCCTCTTCATCCACCGCCACGAGGGCGAGACCGCCAAGGAGCTCGGCCGGCTCGAGGTCGGCCTCGTCTCGTTCCTCGAGCCCTACATCAACCTCTCGATCTCCAACGAGCACCGCCGCCAGCTCGCGGCCGGCGTCGTCGGGATCGCCGAGGGGGCCGCGATGACGTGGCTCATCCAGCAGGACGCGAACGGCTGGCCCGAACCGGCACCGTCGGAGGCCGCGCGCCTGGCCGCGCGAAGCGCAACCCTCGCCTGGGGCGGCCTGCGCGCGGTCCAGCAGGACTGACTGCCCGGCCACACGCGGCCGGGCACGCGACGGGCCAAGCCGATCGGCTAGCCGAGCACCGTGAGAAAGACCTGGGCGAGGTCCACGAGGTGGGCCGCGCACGCGTCATAGGCGGCCTGGTCGCCACCGGCCGGATCGGCGACGTCAAAGGAGGGGTCCGGGTCGTTGGCTGAGACGACCGCGACCTGGATCGACCACGGGTCGTCCAGCGGCGCCTGTCGCACGAACTGGCCGATCGTGCAGCACGAGAGCGAGAAGGCCGGGAACTCGCGGCGGACGTAGCGCACGTGGTCGGCCTCGGCGCCGAGCACGAGGTCGGCCCATTCGAGATCGGCCAGTTCGAGCTGGTGGCTGCGGTGGGCGTTGAGTGAGATCTCGGGCAGCTCGGCGAGTGCGCGCATGGCGTCGCGCGTGCGCATACTCACCGCGGCTCCCTCGAGCGCGTGGGTGCCGGCGCTTCGCACCTCGAGTGGGTGGCCCGAGTCTGGGCCGAGAACCTCGAGCATCGATGCCAGCATCACCGAGCGCGCCACGTTGCCGGTGCAGAGCGTCACGACGCGCAGGCTCTCGTTCATGGCCCCGTACGCTACCGCCCCCGCCGCCACCCGTTGCGGGGTACGAGTCAGGGCCCTGGACGCTCAACCACCGTGACCGACGCGCACTGGGACCGAATGGGGCGTCGCCACCGGCGACTGACGGTTACCGCCCTCGTCGACGGCTCGCCGCCCGTTCGTGAATACTGTCACTCCCTTGCGGTGAGTCGAGCAACGTCCGCGCGATCCTGCGGTCGATCCGCCGCGCGCTTGTTCGCGATCAAGTCGTCGCGGCTGATGAACGGAACGTCGAGGCCGTCAATCGAGAGAATCAGGCGGCGTGGCCACGCCGCTTCAAAGCTCACCCCGCCGATCGACGTAAGAACGTCGATACGCAGTGGCGAATAACCCAGCTGCACCACCACGTCAGGGAGCGTGACGTCCTCCGCGTCGAGGCCGCGTGATCCGAACCCGAACGAGGTCAGCGCCGCCACCACGCGTCGAGCGTTCTCGGCGTCGACCCACACCCATGCGTCAAGGTCTCCGGTGTAACGCGGTAGACCGTGCGCCGCGAGCGCGTACCCACCGACGATGAGGAATCGAACGTCGTTATCGATGAAGAACGCGGCAAACTCGTTGAAGTCGGGGTCGAGGTCCATCACCACCTCCGACCACGCGTCGACGCAGCACGTCGACCGCCGCGACGCGGCGCGACAGTTCAACGTCGTGCCAGAATGCAACGTCATCGGGCTGGTCACGCAAGGCGTAGCGCGACACGACGAGCAACATCGCTCCCCCACGGCGCGTTGCGGGCTTCACACACCAATCGTACCCGGCGAGCTCGCTAGTCGGGCTCGTTACCCCTGGCCGGTGAGAGCCTGCAGGGCGAGGCTCGCCAGGGTCACGACGACCCAGAGGCTCGCGCCGAGCGCCAGCGGGCGAAACCCCGCGCGGCGGATGTCGCGCAGCCGGGTGGAGAGGCCGATGGCGGCGAGTGCGATCGCGATGAAGACCTGGGCGAGGTTGCCGAGGTCGTGGCTGACGTGGGCCGGGATCGCGCCGACGCTGTTGAGGATCACCGCGCCGACGAACCACACGATGAACCAGGGGAAGATCTTCACGAGGCGCGCGCGGTTCACGTTTACCCCCGCCGCCACCTCGCGCTTCTCCTCGGCGCGCGTGCGCCAGAAGGCGAGGAAGAGCGCGATCGGGATGATCATCAGGGTGCGCGAGAGCTTGACGATAATCGCGTAGGAGGACGCGGCGTGGCCGTAGACCGTGGCGGCCGCGACGACCGAGGAGACGTCGTTGATCGCCGTGCCCGCGAGCAGCCCGAAGGAGTGCTGCGACAGGTGCAGGGCGTGTCCCACGAGCGGGAACGTCAAGACCGCGATGACGTTGAAGGTGAAGATCGTCGCCACCGCGTAGGCGACGTCGCGCTCGGGCGCGTCGATCACCGCGTCGGTCGCCGCGATGGCCGACGCCCCGCAGATCGCGGTGCCCACCCCGATGAGTGTGCGCACGTCACCGACGACCCCGAGCCACCGTCCGATCAGCCAGGCGGCACCCAGGGCGATGCTGAGCGTGCCGAGCAGCACGGGCAGCGAGGAGACCCCGGTCGAGGCCACTTGGTGCAGGGAGAGCCCCGTGCCGAGCAGGATGATCGAGGCCTGCAGGACCCGCTTAGCCGCCAGGTGCAGGCCGGGCTTGAGACCGTCGCTCGCCGGGCGCACCAGGGCGACGAAGATCCCGATCACGATTGCGATCACCGGGGCGCCGACGATCGGGGCGAGGTGGGCGATCACGGTGGCCGCGACGCCGATCACGGTGGCGAGCGCGAGGCCCGGCGCGGCGAGCGCCAGTCGCGACCCTTGGCGCGACTCAGGGGCGATGCGCGCCTCGAGGGTCACGCCCACCTCGTCGGGGGTGTCAGTGTCGAGCTCGGCTGGGTCAATCGCCATGGGGACCTCCTCGACTGCCAGTCTCGGGGCTCCCGGGTCCGCTGACTAGGTCGATCGTCAACCTTCGTTATAATCAACGTTTATGACGACACGTGACGAGTGGCCCGACCTCGGTGCCCTCGAGCTGCTCGTGAGCGTCGCCGAGACCGGCTCGATCCGTCGGGCCGCGATGGCCCATCACATCAGCCAGCCGGCCGCCAGCGTGCGCATCCGCGGGCTCGAGTCCGCCCTACAGCTGCGCCTCGTCGAGCGCCACACCACCGGCGCGCGGCTCACCCAGGACGGGCTCGCGGTCGTCGGCTGGGCCGACAAGGTCCTCGTGGCGATGCGCGCCCTGGCGAGCGGGGCCCAGGCGCTGCGCACGGACCAGGACTCCCAGCTGCGCATCGCCGCCAGCCTCACCGTCGCCGAGTACCTCCTGCCGACCTGGCTCGCCCCCCTCTACGCCACGACCCCGACGGCGGTCTCACTGCGCATGGCCAACTCCGAGGAGGTCGCCGCACTCTTCGCGCGCGACGAGGTCGACCTCGGCTTCGTCGAAGGTGCCGCGCTGCCCGATGGTCTCCAGGGCCGCACCGTCTATCGCGACGAGCTCGTCGTGGTCGTCGCCCCGGGCCACGCGTGGGCACGCCGGCGCACACCGCTCAGCCCGACGATGCTCGCCGACGCGGCGTTAGTCAGCCGCGAGCCTGGCTCGGGGACCCGTCAGGTCCTCGAGCACGCCCTCGCGCGCGAGGGGCTCGCCGCGAGTGTCGCGGTCGAGCTCGCCTCGACGACGGCCATCAAGTCGGCCGTCGCGGCCGGGCTCGGGCCCGCGGTCTTGAGCCGGCTCGCGGTCGCGGCCGAACTCGCTGACCGACGACTCGTAACCGTGCCGATCGCGGGCCTCAACCTCACCCGCTCGATCCGTGCGGTCTGGCGGGCGCGCAGCGAGCTGTCCGCGCCGGCGCGAACCTTGCTCGGGGCGATCACCAGCCAGTGATCAGTGGCGCGGCAGCGCGTGGCGCCCGCGAGCGAGCTTCCCGTTGACCCACACGACGACGAGCGCGCCGATGAGGGCAAAGATGAAGGACCCTACGATGTCGATCGGACTGTGCACGTGGGCGGCGACCCGCGCGGCCGAGACGAGCAGGGCATTCACGAAGAGTGCGAGG
>JAJZSX010000191.1:4547-5385 GCA_021849435.1 Actinomycetes bacterium
GCCGCAACCGGCTTGGAGTAGCGCCAGAACGAGAAGGCGAGAAACGAAGTCAGCAGCGCGTGGTCTGAGGGGAAGCCATTGTCCGGCGCGTGGGCAAAGAGCGGCTTGACGTGGTCGCGCACGAAGGGCCGGGTGTCGTAGTAGAAGTGGCCGCCGAGTCGCGCGAGGGCGAGCGCGATCAGTCCACCGAGGATGAGTTGCCAGGCGAGGGTGACCTTCATCGCGCGCGACGCGCGCAGCCAAAAGAGCGCGACGGCCACCACGCTGAGGAAGAGGAAGTACTTGGCGACGAAGACGATAACGGAATCGATGGCGCCAGTCTACGAGAACGAGGCACCCCACTGTGGCCACGGTCTGGTCAGATGGGACCGCGGCGTCACTCGCGTACTCGTCGCTGCGCAGAGCAGGCTACGTGGTATCGCCACGAGTTCGCGCGGCCCGCGACGCGGCCGCCTGCTCGCTCGCACCGACGCCCCTTGAGCCGTCTGCAACGAGCTTCTATATAGTCAATCCGCGGCCGGACGACGAAACCGGACGTCGTTTCCCCAGTGCCTCGGCCGAACCGTCAGCGCGGTGCGATCACCTCGAGCGACGCGGCCCGAGCTGCTGATGCGAGGCGTTCGTCGTAGACAATCATCCCTTCGAGGTCATTACCGATCTCGAGCGCGGTCGCTAAATGAATGGCGTCGAGGGAGCGCAGCGTCGACGGCGAGAGTCGACCCGCGCTGAAGAAGGTGGTCGCACTCGGCAGTACGAGCGAGATCGTCTCCAGCGCGTCCTCAATGATGTCCGCCTCGACGCCGAGGCGCGCACCAGCGCGCAGCGCCTCGGTGTAGAG
>JAJZSX010000192.1 GCA_021849435.1 Actinomycetes bacterium
CTGGACGACGTCGCGATCGTTGCGGCGCCGAAGGACGTCGCGGCGGCGCTCCGTACGCGATTTGGCGATGTGGTTGACCGCTTCAGCATCTACGCGCCGTCGGGGATGGCTGACGGTACTCGCCGTACTATTGCCCGGGGGCTTGGATTGATAGTCGATCAACAACCGGAGGAACCCGCGTGAACGTTTTGATGATCCTGAATGACCCGCCGTACGGCGACGAACGCACCTACAACGCACTTCGCCTCGCGATGAACCTACAGCGCAACCACGCCGACGTCGTACTGACCGTGTTCCTCATGGGTGACGCGACCCTCGGTGCGAAGACCGGCCAGCACACGCCGGACGGGTACTACAACATCGAGCGGATGCTGAAGGGCGTGCTCGTAAAGGGCGGACGGGTCCTCACGTGCGGTACGTGCATTGACACGCGCGGTATCACCGAGTCCGAACTGCTTGAGGGTGCGGCGCGAAGCTCGATGGACGAACTCGGCAACCTGACGCTCGAGGCCGAGCGGGTCCTCGTCTTCTGATCACGCCGTGCGCCCGTCCTCGGCGGGCGTGAGCGAGCGACGAAGTTTGAGCATCAGCGCCGAGCCGAGCAACGCGGTGAGCCCGATCGACATCGGCCACCAGTTTCCGAGGCCGTTGCCGAAGTAGAGGGCGGTGATCAGCGGGGCCACTGTGCCCGAGACGGCCCACGTCGCTCCAGACGCGGCGTTGTAGCGACCGCGCAGGTGCTCGGGGGCGATCTCGTTGACGAGCGCCGAGCCGACGGGCTGGAGCATGGTCTCGGCGAAGGCGAAGATCACCATCGAGACACTCAGCGTGATGAACGCAACGGCGGGCGGCATCGCCAGTGCGGCGGCCAGCGCGATCCAGAAGATGCACCAGAGCGCGCCAACGACGGCCAGCACGCGCGTGCGGCTGTGCCCGTCGATTCGGTTGAGCGTCCAGAGCTGCGCGAGCACGATGGTCGAGGTGTTGAAGAAGAAGATGACCCCGATGTCGTGCACGCTCAGATGCAGGTTGTTGACCACGAAGAGGCTGTAGCCCGCTTCTTGGGACCCGTAGCCACCGATCATGAGTACGAGCGCCGCGAGGACGTACTGCACGAGACGGCGATCGGCGAGGACCGTTCGCCACCCGTCGGAATTGCGCACGGGATCGTCGTGGACGATGCGAACCGGACCACCGTAGCGGCGCAGGGTCACGTAGATGGCGCCGGTGGCGAACATGGAAACGGCGTTGAGCAGGTAGAGCGCGCTGAACGTGCGCGGGTGGCTGAGGTTGACGATCGACGCCGAGACGAGGCTCCCGAAGCCGATGCCCAAGTTGAGGAGCATGAAGTTGAAGCCGAAGGCCCGCTGGCGGTGCTCCTCACTCACGAGTCGCGCAAGGAGTGTCGAGTTGGGTCCCCACCCGGCACCACCGAGGATAGAGAGCGTGATCGCGACGATCGCCGCCGACAGTCGTGTCGTGACGAAAGCCCACGCAATCAGGGTGAACCCCATTGAACCGTAACTGACGATCGCGATTCGAAATGGACCGAATCGGTCGACGAGCGTGCCCCACAGGGGACTGGTCGCGAGGCTCGCCACCGCCGAGGCGGCGAGCAGGAGTGTGGCGAACTCGGTGGAGAAGTGACGTACGTTGTGCAGGTAGACGACGTAGAACGAGAGGGTGAGTCCCGTCCCGAGGGCGTTCAAGAACGTGCAGAGGTAGAAGACCCGCATCGGAGTCGTCAGAACCTTCCGGAAGGAGGTCGGCAAGAGGGTTTCGAAGAAATTCACGAGTTGACCAGGCTACTGCGGACGGCGACCTTCGTGAAAGAGTTCGTGAAGGAATTCACCCCGTGCGCGATACGATGGCGGTATCGGCCGCCAGGTCGCGGTCGCAAAGGGGAATCATGGTTATACGGCGGTCGTCCCGGTCTACGGGCCTGCTTGAGGAACTCGCCCCTGACGTCGAGCGGTTGCTCAATCGACACCTTGAGGCACCACGGTTGTGGTATCCGCATGAACAGATCGACTGGGGTGCGGGCACGTCATTCGCCGATCGCCCGTGGGCGCCCACCGATTACCCGCTGCCCGATGGCGTGCGAAGCTCGATCTACGTCAACTTGCTGACCGAGGACAACCTTCCCTACTACACGACTACGCTGTCGCGTCTCTCGTCACCGACACACCCGATTGCCGACTGGAACCACCAGTGGACGATGGAGGAGAATCGCCACGCGATGGTGATGCGCGACTGGGCCCACATCAGTCGCTGCATCGACCCGGTGCTCTTGGAGGACGGACGTCGCGTTCAGATGTACCAGGCGATGGTGCCGGCACCCGAGACCTTCGCCGATCTCATCTGCTACGTGGCTCTCCAGGAACGCGCCACTCAGGTCGCGCACCGCAACACCGCCGCGCACCTGCCCAAGGACGACAAGATCGGTCGCAACCTCCTCGGACTCGTGGCGGGTGACGAGACGAAGCATTACCTCTTCTATCGAGACTTGACGTTGGCTGGCTTCGCCATCGATCCGTCGCTCATGATGGTGGCCGCGGCCAAGCAGGTGAGCGCGTTCGCGATGCCCGGCACCGGGATTCCAGGCTTCACCCGTCACGCGGTTCGCATCGCGAAGGAAGGCATTTACGGACTCACCCAGTTCGCCCGTGACGTCCTTGACCCCGTGCTCACGTTGTGGGACATCAACCATCTTGAAGACCTGACGCCGGACGCCGAGCGCGCTCGCATCGATCTGACTGCCGTGGTCGCTACGTTGAGCGCGAGTGTCGAGCGGCTCGCCGCCAAGACCGGTCGCCCGGCTCTGATCTGATCACTCCTTGGAGTTGGCGACTCGCCTTAAGTACTCCTCGAATGCCGCCTGCTGGGTTTGCACCGTTCGACGGTCCCGTTCGTGCATCGAACCACCACGCACGACGAGATAGATAAGAGTTCCGAGCAGCGGTAGCACGAGGATGCCGATTACCCAGGCCGCTTTCTGTGGCCCGCTGAGGTCGTGACTGCGCATGATGTCCGCAAGTACGTGGAAGACCAGCATGAGCCAGAAGGCGAAGAGGACCACGTACGCGGTCGTGACGAAGACGTCCCACAGGGGGTAGTTGGTGGCGAACACGGTACTCCTTTCCACTCAAAACTAATCACCGGTGGCGCGTAGCTCGGCGAGCCGCGTGCGAAGGGTGGTTTCGTCACCGCGCAGTTCGAGGATCTTGGTCCGTGAACGACGGCCGTGGACGAGTTCGACCATAGCGGTCGACAGGCCGAAGGCATCGGCGACCACACGCAGCGCCTCGTCACTGGCAGCCCCATCCACGGCGCGCGCCCGCACCCGCACGACGAGTGCGCCGTCGTAGTCGCCGCCGACCTCACCGCGGCGCGACCCGGGATGGACGTGGACGGTCACACGCACGACGAACGACGCAGTCCGACGCACGAGTCTTTGGTCATGGGACTGTTCTACCAACTCCGAGTCGGTCGATGGCGAAGCCTAGGATTGGAAAAACTGAGGCAAAGGGGGACTCGTGGGGCTCAGCATGGCCGAGGCAGTCGCGGCAGTTTCGAGACCGGGGCAGCCCTTTGAGACTGTCGAGGAGTCGTACGCCGGCGTGAGCTACCGGGTGTTTAAGAATGCACCGCCCACGCTCAAGCAATACTTCGACCAGTTGCGCGGAGACGAGCGGACGTTCATCGTCTACGAGGACGAGGAGTGGACGTTCAATGAGGTGAAGGACGAGATCGACGCGCTCGCGAACGTTCTCGTGCACCATTACGGCGTCGCGGTCGGCGACCGCGTGGGCATCGCCATGCGAAACCTGCCCGAATGGACGATCGCTTTCGGGGCGATCGTCTCCATTGGCGCGGTGTCGGTCTCGTTGAACGCGTGGTGGACCGAGGACGAGCTCGACTACGCGATCAACGACGCCGGCCTCTCAGTCCTAGTGGCTGATTCCGAACGGGTCACCCGGGCCCAGGCGCCGTGCTTGCGTGCCGGCGTGCCAATCCTCGGTGTGCGCCTCGATGAGTTATTGCCGCTCGGCCCGGGGGTCGAGCGTTGGAAGGACCTCGTCCGAGTGGGCGCACCCATGCCTGACGTGACGGTTCTACCGGATTCGGACGCCACGATCCTCTACACCTCGGGTACGACGGGCATGCCCAAGGGGGCCGTCTCGACACATCGCGCGGTCAGCCAGTCGATCATGGCGTTCGCCGCGAATTCGGCGATCAATGACGCACGTCGAGACCCCAACAGCGGGTCAGGCCAAGCGCCGTGCTTCATCCTCGTGGTGCCGCTGTTCCACGTGACGGGTTGCATCCCGGTGATGATGTCGTGCGTCGCGTGGCACTTCAAACTCGTGATGATGTACCGCTGGGAGCCGGAGCGGGCGCTCCAGTTGATCCAACGACACCGCGTGACTAGCTTCGTCGGCGTGCCGACCCAGAGTTGGGACCTAATGGAGAGCCCTCACTTCGACGACTACGACACGAGTTCGCTCACCCTCGTCGGTGGTGGCGGTGCTCCGGCGCCAGCGGCGCTGGTCAGCCGGGTTGAGCACACCTTCGCCAAAGGTCGGCCGTCACTGGGCTACGGCATGACTGAGACTAACGCGTACGGACCCGGGAACTACGGCGACGATTACGTGAGCCACCCGACCTCGACGGGCCGATCCCGCACGATCGTGCTCGACGCATCGATCCGTGACCTGGACGGCCACGAGGTGCCCGTCGGTGAGCGTGGCGAGATCTGGCTGAAGGGTCCCATGCTGATTCGCGGCTACTGGAAGAAACCGGAAGCCACGGCGGCGGCAATCACTGATGGGTGGCTGCGAACCGGTGACATCGGTCACGTGGACGAGGACGGTTTCTTGTACATCGAAGATCGGATGAAGGACATCATCCTGCGAGCGGGGGAGAACGTCTACTCGGCCGAGGTCGAGTCGGCGATCTACGAACTGCCCGCCGTCTATGAAGCGGCCGTCGTCGGTCTCCCACACGAGCGACTCGGCGAAGAGGTGGCCTGCGTCGTACGACTCAAAGACGGTGCATCCATGAGCGAGGACGAATTGCGTTCCCACCTCGCGTCGAAGCTGGCGGCCTTCAAGATCCCCACCCGGGTCGCGTTCACGAAGGAGCCGTTGCCCCGAAATCCCGCGGGCAAACTGCTCAAGCGCGAGATGCCGGCGCGCTACTTCGACTGAAGGAGCTCGAGCGCCCGGCGAGCGTAGTCGGCCAAGTTGACGGCGCTCACCTCGTCGAGCTGGAACCAACGCGCGAGGTCGGTCGTCCCCTCGGCTTC
>JAJZSX010000193.1 GCA_021849435.1 Actinomycetes bacterium
CATGCCGAGCGCGGCGCCGGCGACGGTTGGTCCGCTGTAGGCGACGCCGGCGAGGTCGAGGGCGGCCTGGAGCGAGCCGTCCTCGCCGGGGCCGCCGTGGGTCGCCATGACGACCGCGTCGAAATCGATGCGCCGCTCGCGCCCGAGCCGACCGGCCGGAGCGACGAAGCCGCCGCCGTTACCGACGCGAAGGGCCAGTTCGCTCGAGCCGCGCGGCAGCCCATCGATGAATGACTCGGCCTCGACGCCCGCAGCGACGCTGTAGAACGCGCCAGTCTTGGTCCAGTAGATGCCCACGACCTCGCGGGAGCGCTCGAGTTCGCGCAGTGCCTGCAGTCCAGTCAGGATGGAGATGTCGTGCTCCGGGCTCGGCCCGCCGAAGAGAACTGCCGTTGTCACGCTACCCCTGCCTCGTCATCAAGTACTCAAGGGTAGTGGTCGGGCAGATCGTTGAGATACAACACCGCATCGCCCGCCCCTAGTGACTCGCGCACCCAGGCGACCGCCTGCTCGCGCCGGTCCACTCGCCGAGCGCGGTTCTCAGCGCCGCGCAGCAGCTCGAGCGCGTTGGTGCGCCCGACCACAACGAGCTCACCGCCACGTGCCAGCACCTTCTGGGCCAGGGAGATGTTGGCGCCGGGCTGCAGGTTGCCCAGCTCGATCAGTCCCGGTGTGACGACGACGCGCCGGCCGGGCACGTCGAGGCCGAAGAGCAACGCCAGAGAAGCCTCGGCGCTCGCCGGATTGGCGTTGAACGTGTCATCGATCACCGTGACCCCCGAGGGGGCGAGTCCCACCTGGGCGCGGTGAACCACGCTCGACAGGCCCTTCAGGCGTGCGATCACCTCGTCGCGCGCCAGTCCCAGCTCGAGCGCGGCCGCCAGGGCGCAGGCGACGTTAGACGCCTGCAGGCCAGCGCGGGCCTCGAGTTCGCCCACCTCCTCGCCACGGATGACGACGCGCCAGCGAGGACCGGAAGTGACCACGACATCGGCGTCGACGGCATGCGCGCTCGCGCGCACCACCGTCGTACCGGTGGCGCGCAGACGGCCCACCCAGCCGGCGAGGCGCGTGTCGTCGACGTTGACCACGACCGTCGACGCGCGCTCGGTGATCTCGAACTTCGCCGTCTCGATCACGTCCAGGCTGCCCATGCGTTCGAGGTGCACCGGGCCGATAGCGGTGACGATCGCGATCTCCGGCGGACACCAGGAGCACAGATCGCGGATTTCGCCGGGGCCGTAGGTGCCCATCTCGGCGACGAAGACGCGCGTGCCGTCGGCGAGGTTCTCATTGATCGCCCGCGACAGGCCGGCTTGGTTGTTGTAGCTCGCCGGCGAGGCCACCACACCGGTGCCGGCCAGCAGGTCGGCCAAGTGGTTCTTGGTCGAGGTCTTGCCGAAAGAGCCCGTGATACCCACGACTCGGGGGCCAACGTCGGCGAGGCGGCGCTGCGCGGACTCGACGAAGGCCCTGGCTCGTCGGCGCTCGTAGGGCGCAAGTACGCGCGTCGCCGCGCTGATCAGCATCGGCACCGCCCACACGACGGCGGCGCCGAGCAGCCACGGTCGCGGCGCGAACGCGCCGAGCGCGGCCACGGCGACGCCCACGGCCACGACGAGCGCCACGATGGTGCTAAGGCGACGTGTGAAGCGCAGTGCTCCCGTGCGCCCACGCAGTCCGAGTCCCGTCGGCGCGAAGAGGCCGTAAACGATCGTGACCGTCACCACGAGGGCGTCACTGTGCAGGATCAGTGCGACGAGGAAGAGGGCCACCAGGACGTGACTGAGCGTCACCGGGTGCCGATCGCGCACGCGCGCCGGTGCGCTCGCGGGGCCCACCGGTGGAGAGGACCAGCGCCCGAGGAAGCGGATCATCGCGTGCGGGTCGTAGTGCTCGCGCTGCAGCACGCGCAGCCACCGCGCCATCTGAGCCGCGAAGGCGAGCGCCAGTCCGATCGATCCGAGAATCGCGAAAATCACGCGAGGGCCTCGAGGACCGCGCGCACCAGCGCCTCGGGAGACTCCGTGGGCACCAGGTGGCTCACGCCCTCGAGCACCGTCAGGCGTGCCGGCGCTCTGACCATGGTGAGCGCCCGTTGCGCGACGTCGACGCGCGACTCGGTGTCGTTGGCGCCCCAGAGGAGGTGCACCGGGACCGCGAGGCGCGCCAGCTCGTCCTCGTAGCTCTCGGCCACCATCGTGACCAGCACGTCGCGCATCACTCCACTGGCCGCGCGGTAGTCGGGCGAACCGAAACGCTGGCGCGCGGCCTCGAGGCGCGCGGGCGAGAGGAGGCGACGGCGCGCGAGCGCGCGCACCAGCCGGTAGCGCCAGTGAGGTCGCCCGGGGGCGCCCCGCAGCAGCGGCGCGCCCACGAGGATCACCTCGCAAAAGTGCTCGGGATGCGCGGCGGCGAGGACCGTGGCGACGCGCCCGCCCAGGGAGTGGCCGACCACAACAAGCCCGCCATCCTCGGGAAGCGCCGGGGCTACCAGGTCAGCGTAGTAGCGCGCGCCTCCGGCGTGCGCCGGCGCCGGCGAGGCGCCAAAACCCGGAAGATCGATCGCGAGCGAGGCGATCCCTCGCTCGGCCAGCTCGCGAGCGGCGACCGCGAAATCCTGGCCTCGACGGGCCCAACCGTGCAGCCAGATCACGCGAACCGGGCCCTCGCCGAAGGACTCGCCGAAGAGAGTTCCGTCTCCGAGGGCTTTAAGCACCCCATCAGGTTACCGACGCACCGACGCCGTCACGGGCGCCCGGTAGCGTCAGGGGGACCATGGCTGGCGAGGCGACCTTTTCCACCGACCTGCTCGACGGTCTCACCCCCGAGCAGCGTGAGGCCGTCATGTCACCGGCGCGGCGCCTGCTCGTGCGCGCCAGTGCGGGCTCGGGCAAGACCCACGTGCTGACCCTGCGCCTGCTACGGCGCATCGCCTCGGGCGAGCTCGACGCGGACCAGGTGCTCGTCATGACCTTCACGCGCAAGGCCGGCGACGAGTTGCGCCGTCGACTGGCGCGCGCTGGCGTGCGCGACGTGCGAGCCGGGACGTTCCACCGCGCCGCCATGACCATTGTCAATCAGTACCGTGAGGACCAGCATCTGCGACCCCTCGTGATCGAGCCCCAGCGCCGACGCCTGGTGAGCGCTCTGGCCGCGCAGATGCGCGAGGCGGGCGAGTCGGTCGACGAGTGGCAGGTGCCGCGTTTGGAACAAGAGATCGGCTGGGCCCTCGGTCAGGGCTACAACGGGACCTCATACGCGAAGTACGCGCGTCGAGCACACCGCGACCCGCCGCTGCCCCTCGCGCACTTCGCCGAGGCGCTGGACCGCTACGTCGGGCTGTGCCGCAGCCGCGGCGTGCTCGACTTCGATCTCCTGCTCGGCGAGGCGATCACCCTCTTGCGCGACGAGCCGACGGTGCGCGCCGCGTTTCGCCATCGCACCCGTGCGCTCTCGGTGGACGAGACCCAGGACATGAACCCCTTGCAGTTCGCGCTGCTGCGCGAGATGGCCGGCGAGGACCCGGACCTGTTCTGCGTCGGTGACCCGAATCAGTCGATCTACGGGTTCAACGGCGCGGCGCCACGCCTGATCGAAGAGATCGTGCGCACCTGGCCCGACACACTCGTACTCGATCTCACGCGTAATCACCGTTCGACGGCACACATCGTCGAAGTTGCCAACACGCTCCTCGAAGACGGCGCCACGGGCATTGAACCGGCCAAGGACGACGGAGAGATACCCAAGGTGCGCCGCTACGACACCGACGAGGACGAGGCCCGCCACGTGGCGGCCTGGCTCGCGGCGACGCACCGGGCCCAGAGTCCCTGGCGCTCGATGGCGGTGCTCGCGCGCACCAACGCCCAACTCGACGTGGTAGCGGCCCAACTCGACGCCGCCGCCATCCCCCACAAGCGCAGCGGTCTCGAGCACGCGCCGGCCTCGGATCTCGTGGGTGGTGACCGCCGGCTCGAGGACGACCACGCCGATGCCGTGACCCTCTCGACGATCCACCGGGCCAAGGGCCTCGAGTTCCGCCACGTGGCGACGATCGGCTGGGCCGAGGGCCTGCTGCCCCACTACAACGCGACGAGCGCGGGCGACCTGGCCGAAGAGCGCCGCCTGGCCTACGTGGCGCTGACCCGGGCCGAGGAAACCCTTCTCATCACCTGGAATCGGGGCCGCAACGACCCCCGCTACCCCGACCGGTCCCCCTCGCGATTCCTTGAACCGGTGCAGGAGGCGATCGAGAAAATCGCCCGACGCAACGCGCCCCTCGAAGGCGACGCGCGGCGCGCCCGCCTGGCGGCGATTCGCGCCGAGCTAGAGGCGTCGTCCGCACTAGCGTGGCCTGACGATGGACGCCACGACGCTTCGCGCTGAACTGCTCGACATCGTCGACGAGTTCCAGGTCACCTTCTCACCGACCCACCGTCCCGACGACCTGCACGACGAGTCGCTCCACCCGGTTACCAGTGATCCCCTCGCAGTGGTGCGACCCACCAGTACCGCGCAGGTCGCCGAGCTGTGCGCGCTGTGCACCCGACACAACCTGCCAATCACCGCGCGCGGCTCGGGCACCGGACTCTCCGGCGGGGCGACTCCCGTGACCGGGGGCCTCGTGGTCTGCTTCGACCAGATGAATCACGTCGTCTCTCTCGACCTCGACGACCACGTCGCGGTCGTACAACCCGGCATCACCTTGCGCGAGCTCAACGACGCCCTCGCCGGGAGCGGACTGCGCTATCCGGTTCATCCGGGTGAGCTCTCGGGATCTCTAGGCGGCAACGTCAACACCAACGCCGGCGGAATGCGCGCGGTGCGTCACGGAGTGACGCGCCGCCACGTCCTCGGACTCGAGGTCGTCCTGGCCGACGGAACAGTCCTGCGCACCGGCGCGCCGGTGGTGAAGAACTCCTCGGGCTACGACCTGACCCAGCTCATCATCGGCAGCGAGGGCACCTTGGCCCTCGTCACCGAGGTCACCCTGGCGCTTTCACCGCGCCTCGCCCACGGCGCGACCCTGCTCGTCCCTTTCGCCGACCTCGACGCCGTGACGGCGGTAGTGCCGCGCATCGTCGCCACCGGGCTGCAGCCGTCGATGCTCGAGTACATCGATCTCATCACGATGGGAGCGATCACCGGGGCGACGGGCCTGGACCTCGGGGTCAGCGCCGAGGTCGCCGCCAAGTGCGCCGCCTACCTCGTCGTCGTGCTCGAGACGCGCACCGGCGAGCAGCTCGAGCGCGACGTCGCCGATCTCGCGGCCCAACTCGACGTCGCTGGAGCCTTGGAGG